>DUFR01000036.1 GCA_013331845.1 Candidatus Aenigmatarchaeota archaeon
TCATCTCCGAGTCTAATTTTCCTGTAGCAGCCGGCTTGGCAAGCAGCGCAAGTGGATTTTCCGCGTTGACCGTAGCTGCTTGTTCAGCGGCAGGTCTCAAACTCTCTCCGAAAGAATTGTCAATACTCACACGCCAAGGCTCTGGCTCTGCCTGCCGCTCGATATTTGGCGGCTTTGTAGAATGGCATAGAGGTAACAGAGAAGACGGCTCTGATAGCTATGCTGAAGAAATAGCAGCAAAGGAACACTGGCCTGACTTCCGTATGATTGCGACAATAGTAGAGGCAAAGAAAAAGCCGGTAAGCAGTCGCGGCGGCATGGCCCAGACAGTAGCAACGTGCCCTTATTACAAGGACTGGCTTGCTACCGTTGATGAAGACCTTAAAGCAGTCAGGGACGGCATAAAAGCACGCGACTTCGAGAAGGTCGGCAGCACAGCTGAATTTAATGCACTCAAGATGCACGCCACCATGATAACGACAAAGCCTTCCATAATTTATTGGATTCCAGCAACAATGGAAATAATTCACGCTGTTCGCCAGATGCGCGAAGACGGCTTACAGGCTTACTTCACAATGGACGCAGGACCTAACGTAAAAGTCTTGTGCCAGGAAAAAGATATTAGCGAAATAACAGACAGGTTGAAAGATTTAGACGGCGTTACGAACACCATACTCTGCAAGCCTGGCGCAGGCGCTAAAATAGTTAATGACCACTTATTCTGATTATGACAGTTTACGCATTTGACTTTGACGGAGTAATTTCCGATAGTGCTAAAGGCTGGGCATTTTTCTGTAGAGAAGCATGGATTAAGATGGGAAATAGACCTATCTCATCCAAGATAATAGAAAAATATAGACCCTATGTAAAGAATGCAGAAGAAAGTTTTGGATTACTTCTTTTACTTTCAGAAAACGCAAGGATAACAAGAGAAACTGTAAAAGAGGCGACAAGTCAAAAAGGAAAAGCCAGTGAATTTGTTAACTTATTCTTAAAAGAAAAAAACTCCATGGGAAAAAACAAACTAGCAGAATTATATGGCCCCTACAAGTTCATGATACCTTTCCTAAAAAGTATTGACAAGCCGATATACATTGTAACAAACAACAAAAAAGAATACATATTACCAACACTGAAGATATACAAACTGCCAATAAACGATGGTAACATTCTTGATATTTCTTTATCCCATGACAAGAAAAAACAAATAGCAGAAATATGTAGAAGAGAAAAGATCACACCGGAAGATATAGTTTTTGTTGAGGATTCAATAGACCATCTGAAAGACGTTATTTCAACCAAGGTGCAGACTTATCTTGCCTCCTGGGGGTGTGTTCTAAAAGAAGACATTAAAGAAGCACAAAGGCTTGGGATTAAGGTTTTGGGCAAGGAGAGCATATCATCAATTCTTCAGGAAGTCGAGTATTTTGACATAGTAGACGAGAACGACAATGTAATAGGCAAAGCGTCGCGCAACGAATGTCACAAAAAAGGTTTGCTGCATAGGGCTTCCCATATTTTGATTCTAAATTCAGAAGAAAAAATACTTTTTCAAAAGAGAAGCATGGAAAAGGATCTCTACCCAGGCTGGTGGATCGATTCCGCTGCTGGTCATCTGGATTCTGGAGAAGATTATGAAAGCGCTGTCCATAGAGAACTGAAAGAGGAACTGGGAATAGATACCAATCTTGTATATCTGTTTTCAAAAAGAAAAAGGTGGGAAGGCGATGGAAAAATAGATAACGAAGTCATAAAAGTCTTTGGGGGAAAACATAACGGACCTTTTAACATAGAAAAAAGTGAAGTTGATTTTGTAAAATTTTTGTCTCTCCAGGAAGCAATTCATCTTATGAAAACTGATAAAGTGACGCCTCTTACCGTTGAAATTCTAAAGGAATTAAAAAAGAATCCAACTATTTTAAAAAGGCTCAATTTACTGTGATATCATGATAGCATCAGCACCAGGAAAAGTTCATTTGATCGGCGAACACGCTGTTGTTTACGGCGAGCCGGCAATACTTACTTCTGTTGGACTACGTTCATTTGTTACTGCAACAGCAGCTGAAAATGTAAGCTACGCCGACGCAAGATTTGGTCATAATAATTCTTATTCGTTAGAAGAAGTAAAATCTAAAACAGTTGAAGTCCTTGATCTTTGGGAAAAGTGTAATGAAAAGAAAAATTTCTCGGAGCTCTTCGAAAACATAAAGGCAAACAAGTACGAAAACTACAAGTGTGCTGTTATAGGAATAGCCCTTGAAAATCTTGGTATAGATAGTGGCGTGGCTATTGAAATAAAATCTGATGTTCCTGCGGGCGCTGGCATGGGCTCATCCTCATCATTGGGAGCTGCTCTTACTCAGGCTATAGCAGCTGAGTTTGGCAAGAACCTTTCTGTTGATGAAGTCAATAATATAACATTCAAAATGGAGCAGATAATCCACGGCACGCCCAGCGGTGGCGATAATTCTGCCTGTTGTTTTGGAAAACTTATATGGTTCCAGAAAGGTTCTCCGAATATAATAAAGCCTCTTGACATACCAAAGCTTGAGGATTTCGCTCTTGTTTACACAGGACCGCCAACAAAAAATACGGGCGAACTGGTTCAGATGGTTAGAAACCTGGAAGAATCCTATAGAAACCAACGGATTAAGGACATAGGAGAAATGGTTCCTGTTATGCTTGAGGCTCTGAAGAAAAAAGACATGCCAACCATAAGAAAAATAATAAACAAGACACAGTCTAATTTGAAAGATCTTGGCGTTTCCACGCCACAGATAGATAGCATTGCATCTGCTGTTAGAGAAATAGGCGGCGCTGCAAAGCTGTGCGGAGCCGGCGGTGGAGGAATTATGATATGTCAACATGACAACAAGGAAAAATTAATTGATGTCATTTCTTCTATTGGCTTCAAGCCGCTGCAGGCAGATTTGTCTGTGGACGGCGTAAAGATTGAGTAATTGATTTTTCACCAACTGTTACGTATAGAATTCCAGCGTCTTCAATGAGCCTCTTTGGTTCATTGTATGTAAAGCCAACGGCTCCAAGCACTTCATTTTGCCTTTCCACCGGTCTATGAGCTTCAAGCATTAGTATATCATCCTCTGGTTTGAAAGTACCGGCTTCCACTTCCCGTGCCCGTACTTTGACCCAGCTTTGCCAGAATTTTTTTATGTTTCTATTAGATCCTTCATCCAATGGTGACAAAGAAGGTGATACTTTCAACGCATTTGGATAAGCCTGCACAAAAACAGCCAAATCCTGATCTTTTGTTGGCCAGTCAAATCCACCTTTCAAAAATTCATAAACTCTTGCTGGATGTTCCCACATGGCATTGTGCCAGTCAGCAATTATTATTTTTCCGCCGGGTCTTAGCGCACCGTAGACAGCTCTTAATGGAGTATCCAGGTAAGCATGATGATGCAAAACAGCAACATAACTTGCAATATCCATAGTACTAGGACTTAGAAAATCTGGCACATCTGTATCTCTTGCTACGTATGTAGTAAAATCTTCACCACGCTTTAATCCCATTTCCTCTAGTTTTGCTGCAGTACTTTCTGACCTTTCCGTAGAAGGCTCAACAAGAGTTCCAAACAATTTTTGAGGATCTAAACCTTCATCAATAAGTTTTTGATAAACATTAACTGTGCTTACGCCGGCGCCAAGTTCCAAATATTTTAACCTTTTATTAGCATCTTTTAGCACCCGACAAACCTCTTCCGCATTGACATCTCTTAGCATCTGAGAGTAATTACCAAGACCAGACTCGGTTATAGCTTCTACAACATATTTCATTTGTTGCGGAGAGCCGCCTTTCCATTCTATCTCATATTGTCTGTCGCTTTCCTGATGCAACCAAGCTTCGTCGCCGGTTATGCCCCACACAGAGAATGCATAGTCAGGAACACGCAGAGCGCTGCCTAAACGCAGAGGCATTCTGGAAGAATCGATTTCAAAAGGCTGCGTCATATAATCCAACCCATTTCACGATATGCATTTAATTTTCTTCTATCGTTTGCAATATTAGCAATAGGAAAAATACTTCCTCTAGTATTTAGTATTGGTATCCCAGCTTTTTGGAATGCTTCACCATCATTGGGATTGAATGCTATACCCAAACCGCCTTCCTGGTTTATTCTTGCAAGTGTTTCTATGTTAGCAGCTGAGTCGTCTACGGCTATCGTTCTATCTCTAGTTAAACCACAAGAATCTTGATAATGTTTTATAGCTTCGGCTTTCTTGAAAGAACCAGCCTTTCCTAATAGAACCGCATTACCAGCCAACATATCTAAGTAGTTTGTTTTATCGAACCATACCTGACCATCAGGTAATTCTACTAGAGCAGGCACAACGCCGCCAACAGCCACATCTTTTTGAGACATTTTGTATGCTACAAAAGGTGCAAGTCCATCACTGAAACCAACCTGAGTAACATGACCTTTTCGTAAAGCATATATTGCATCGCTAAGTCCATCAGTACCATCAACGCTGTCAGCTATGCGTTTAACATTCCCCATTGTTAATCCTTTGAGTAAAGCTTGTTTACCCTCTATAGTGCGCGTCTTTGCATCCTGATCAGAAACACCTTCATAAACAACACCTTTCATTTTATACAAGAAGTCTGTAAGCATGTCAGCCACAGCACCAACAGAATTAACTTCCCTCCCCGTTTGTCTTTCCCATTGTTTTACATGATCATAGGTAAACCAGCCTTTTTCCTCCACCATTTGTGTCAAGTAAGGTCTATAATCAGCTTCACTACCTCTAGCGCAATATGTAGTAGAAATATCAGGATACCAAACTCGATCTATGTCCCAAATAACTAAGTCAAAGTCTGCCATGAGAAAACTATAACCAAAACCTATAAAAACATTTCAAAGAGAGGCTTATTATGCTTAGTTATTCAGCGCCTGGCAAGTTGTTCATAAGTGGCGAGTGGGCTATTCTTGAGGTTGGGAACCACGGACTCGTTGCGGCTGTAAATAATCGTGTTCATGTTTCTCTCGAAGGTACTGTAGAGGATATTCTTATAACAGCAGCAGAGTTTGGTGTGCGGGAAGTTCATGCGAAATACGCTGAAGGCAAGTTGCATATAGACGCCGATGACAAGCAAAAGGAGACATTGAAGCTGCTTGGAGAAGCTTTGTCGACGTCGCTGAGATTTCTCGGCGAGAATAGCATAATGCCAAAGCCATTTCATATAATTACGAGCAGCAAGGACACACAATTCGAAGTAGGCGGCCAGCTTAAGAAAGTCGGCTTTGGATCTTCCGCCGCGCTAGTTGTTTCTGCCATAGCCGCGGTTCTTGACTTTCATGGTTATCGAGCTACCAAGGAAGAAATATACAAACTCTCAACAATTGCCCACTACTATGCTCAGGGAAAAGTTGGCAGCGCCTTTGATGTGGCTGCGTCAACATATGGCGGACTTTTTGTTTATTCTCGCTTTGATCCTGACTGGCTCACCAAGAAAGTTGAGTCTGGGCAGTCTTTAGCTGAGATAGTAAAAGAAAAGTGGCCTAGCTTGATTATAGAAGAGTTAAGCGTGCCAGAGAATTTTCATTTACTTGTTGGATGGACCGGTGATTCAGCATCCACAAGCGCAGCAATAAAGCAGATGAATGAATTCAAAGCAGCCAGCCGGGAGAAGTATGACGAACTTATGGACTCCATAGCTGACATAGCCGAAGGTGCTATAGAGTCATTTAGAGAAGAAAATTGGGAAAAATTCTTTATTGTGCTTAATAAGAACGAGGAGCTTTTACGAGAGCTTGGGGAGACTAGCAAAGTAAACATAGAAACGCCTGAACTGAAAAAGCTCTCAGAAATCGCTTCGGATTACGGAGCTGTTGGAAAATTAAGTGGAGCCGGCGGCGGGGACTGCGGCATAGGAATTTGCTTCGACGATGTAACTGCAAATAATGTAATGGCGGCCTGGGGAGACGAAGGCTTGAAGCCGCTGGACGTTACAATAGACAAAGACGGCGTAAAGAAGGACTAATTCTTTAAGGTATAGACATCAATTTACTTCTATGGAAGAATATTTTGACGTCGTGAATAAGGATGACAAAGTTATTGGCAAGGCATCACGCAAAGAATGTCATTCCAACCCAAAATTGATACATCACGGAGTTTGTATAATAATTACAGACGCCACAGGAAGAATTCTGCTGCAGAAAAGAAGCATGAAGATGGACATGTGCAAGGGAAAGTGGGACTTCTCGACAAGTGGTCATAATGATTTGGGAGAAAGTTATGGCAAGGCGGCTAAGCGCGAGTTAAAGGAAGAACTAGGTTTAAGTTTGACTCTAAAGAAAATAGGAAAAATGCTAGTTAATATGAAGAACCAGACAGAATTCGACATGATATTCAGTGCCAGAATAAACGACAGTACGTTAAGGATAGACTTTGACAAAAATGAGATATCTGAAGTCAGGTTCTTTACGCTTGATGAACTAAGGAGCATACCAGAGCAAAATCTAGTAAATAATTTTTGGGATATAATGAATTTTTACCTAGCTTCAATCTAGTTTTTTAATCTTTCGGTTTAATTCTACTTATGGAACAGGTAATTCTTGTTGACAGCGAAGATAACGAATTAGGAAGCGCACCAAAGAACGAGCCGCATCGTCATCCTACAAAGCTTCATCGGGCATTCTCTCTTTTTGTGTTGAATGGTAAGGATCAATTGCTTCTTCAAAGACGCTCGAGCAAGAAGGAAAGATGGCCAGGCTTTTGGTCAAATACATGCTGCTCGCATCCAAGACCAAACGAGCCAGTGCAGTTGGCAGGAGAAAGGCGCCTCGAAGAAGAACTGGGATTCAATTGCAAAATGGATTTTCTTTTCAAATTTGAGTACTCTGCCAAATATAACGAAGAATGGGGAGAAAACGAGCTTGATCACGTTTTTGTTGGATATTACGACGGTCCTGTAAAACCCGACCCGAATGAGATAGAAGAAACA
>DUFR01000019.1 GCA_013331845.1 Candidatus Aenigmatarchaeota archaeon
CTATGTCCTTGTGCGCGGCAGCAAAAATACAGAGGTAACACACGCTGAAAACGGTTGCCGCTTTCTTCTCGATCCCATGCACGTCTATTTTTCACCACGCGAATCCACAGAAAGAATGAGAATAGCAGAAAAGATAAGGGAAGGCGAGACCATAATGGTTTTCTTCGCAGGTGTCGGACCTTTACCAATTGTAATAGAAAAAAAGGCAAAGCCATCGCGGATAATAGCTATAGAAATAAATCCATCCGCTGTTGAGTACCTGTGGAAGAATATCAAGCTTAACAAGTCAGAGCTGATAGAAATGGTGTTGGGTGATGTTGCTGACAATATAGAAGATTATGCTGGAACGTGTGACAGGGTTCTGATGCCACTGCCGGAAAAATCCGCGGATTATGTGGCAGAAGCAATACAGTGTCTTAAGCCCAACGGCGTATGCCATTTTTATTGTTTCTCTGACGAATCATTAGTTGACGAAAAGAAGGAAAAGATATCCCAAGTTGTCACATCATTGAAAAGAAAAATAGTTTTTCGCGATGTACAGAAAGTCCTTCCCTATGGCCCGCGCATCTGGAAGTATAGAATAGATTTTGAATTGATAGGGTGATGATTTATTCAAAAAATAAAAATAATATATGAATGGAAGGTTTGGAAGATCCCAAGTTCTTTGGGGTTGATACAGACCTTTCTTTCAAGAAAGGGATGTATATGACAAAAATAAAATCCCTACACGCACGTGAAGTCTTGGACAGCCGAGGGCATCCGACAGTTGAAGTGGAGCTGAATGGCTTTCGTGCCATCTGCCCTGCAGGTACAAGCCGTGGAAAATACGAAGCCATTGAGCTGCATGACGGCGGATCGCGTTACCATGGCATTGGAGTTAGCCGCGCCGTAGAAAACGTTAATAAAATTATAGCAAAGCGACTGATTGGAATCAGCCTTGACCAGCAGCGCGTCGATGAGATTTTGTGCAGCCTGGCTGGAAGCAACAAATGGAAAATAGGCGGCAATGCGACAACCGCTGTTTCCATAGCAGCCTGCAAGGCCTTGGGTGAGAAAATACTTGGATTCAAGCCTTCCGTGCCCGTCCCGTTCTCGCTTATTGTTGAAGGCGGCGCCCATGCGGGCAATGATTTGAGTATACAGGAATTCATGCTTGTTCCTCTGAATTTCACAACGTTCCGTGAGGCTATCCGTGCAGTTTCAGAGATTTATTACACGCTTGAGAACACTGTTGTAAAAAAATATGGAAAGACCGCATCAAATGTTGGCTATGAAGGCGGATTCGCACTCCCTATAAGTGATACAAAAACCGTATTGAATCTGATTTCTCATGCTATAGAGGAAGCAGGCTACTCTAAGGAAGTAAAGATAGCCCTAGACGCGGCAGCATCGCAGTTTTTCAACAGCAAATATAATATCGACGGCAGGAGTCTAAATGCCTCCCAGCTGGCTGATTACTATCTCGACTTAACAAAAATTTATCCCATAATATCAATAGAAGACCCGTTCAATGAGGAAGATTTTGAATCATTTGCAATGCTTAAGGCAAAAGCAAAGCGCTTCCTGGTAGTTGGCGATGACCTCACTGTTACGAACATAAGCAGGATAAAGAAAGCAATAGAAAAAGATTCATGTAATACGCTTCTGGTAAAAGTAAACCAGATAGGTACAGTAACAGAAGCCATCGAAGCGGTCACGATGGCCAGAAAAAGCGACTGGAATATAGTAGTCTCGCACCGCTCTGGAGATAGCGAAGATACTTTCATAGCCGATTTTGCCGTAGGCCTTGGCGCCCTAGGCGCGAAATTCGGAGCGCCCATGCGCGGAGAGAGAACATCAAAGTATAATCAGCTGCTGCGGCTAGAAGAACAAACGATATTGACCTATGCCGGAAGAAATTTCAAATTACCTTGAAATCAATTACGGTGTGCAATGTCCTGGGAGAATAGGACTTGACCTTTTTCTTTATAATGACTTCAAATTTTTTATTGAATGCCTTGCAAACTTCTTCTATCTGTTGTAGTGGCATGTCCCAAAGTTCCTTTTCCTTGTAAATATTGTGATAATGAATGATGCAGCCTGGCTTTGCCATCCATATAGCTGCCGGCAAAAACTGTTCAGTCCCAGGAAAATAACCCATTATTATTCTGTTTGCCTTGCCGCCGAAGGTACGTGCAGCTATGCGGCAATCCCCTTGGATTGCTATTATATTGTTGATTTTATTCAGATGGATATTATCTGTCAGGAGATTGTATGCTGTAGGGTTTTTTTCTATGGCTATGACCTCCTTAGCTTTTGTAAGCTTTGCTATTGGCAACGAGAAGTAGCCTATTCCTACGAACATATCTATGACTGTTTCTCCTTCTTTGATTTGCGAAAGCAGGCGCTTTCTTTCAAGCAAGTTACCCTTAGAGAACATAACCTTGTTGACGTCTATCTTGTATAGTATGTCATTTTCCTTGTGCGTCGTAATTGTGCTGCTTCCTGCAAGCACGTTGACAAACGGCTCTCGCAGCTCGCCTTTTATTTCTTTCAGCTCGCAGACAGTTTTCACATAGGGCAGTATTTTTATGACAGCTTCTGCTATTTTCTTTTTCTTTGTCGGAGATTTTATCTTCATTTTAATGAGAAGAATATCTCCGATTATCTGGTAGCTGCCTGGAATCTCACTTTCTTTCAGACCTGTCAGCTTTGCAATTTTTTTCTTCAACATAGTAAATTAGTTGAGAACAAAATTAATAAGCAGGTAGTTGTTAAGCTTTTTCTAGAATTATCTTTTTGTTTTCTATTTTAATGAAGATTTCATCATCAAGTTTAATCCCTATAGCGTCGCACACTTCCTTAGGTATCGCTACTACAGCACTCCCTCCAGACTTTCTTAATTGACGCTTAAATTTTATTTCCATCATATATTACTCTATAGAAAACCTTATATACTTTGTAAGTATTATGTATTACTTAAATAAGACTAAAGTAAGTGAAGATTATGCGAGCTAAATTCCAATCAAAAGAAGAACAAAGAAAATTCTTTTTGGATGTCAAGAAAGCTACAAAAATGGGGTCCAGAAAATTAAGTAGGCTATTGGATTTGAAATCTAGAGGCGGTTTGGAGAGTTATACAGCTTGCCGGACTTCACCTGAATTGTCGATAGTTAAAAAATTAGAGGAACTAAGTGGCTTGAAGGCAAATTATGAAATCATACACAATAATAAAAATGTAATGGTCAAGAGAAAAATTGTCACGATGCCTTATGAAGAAGCTGAGAACATATTAAGAAAAAGATTCGGAGATATGCATTATTCAGAAATATTGAAATTTATTGAACAAGACGAAAATTTGGATGATATAGCAAATAAATTAAGAAGTTATGGTTACAGGTTCGATAATCATATAATAGTAAGGGCCTTGGGTTCATTAAAACTTTCCAGAAGATTCGGTCTGTTGGAAAAATTTGATGAAATGGGGTGTGCTGTACTGGATGGTTACGTACAAAATTCAAGAGGTAGTTTTTTAGTTAGATTTAGCTTGGGATTTCTCCGCCAAAAATTATCTGCTAAAAATTGTAAAATCGGGTTCATTATAAATGACGACTATAGTAAAGTAAAGATATTTCCCTTAAAAGGAGGCAAGAAATTATCAGCTTCTGATAATAGATTATTAAGATTTCATATACCTACAAGATTTCCATTAAAACACAACTCTAGAGTAAAAGTTTTATTAAATCCAAAAGATTTTGGTTACAGTTTAACTGATTTTGTACAGGATGAAGATGCAAGAAAATTGGCTCATAAAGCACTTGAGAGAGGTTTTGTTATACATCCAGTCAGAAGTACCACGAATAATGCAATGGGAGATATAGTTTTAGAGTACAAAGACAGGAAAATTTTGATAGAAATCACAAGATTTGAAAAACAACAAGCCGCTAACTGGAAATTAGGTCAGGTTTTGCTACAGAGAATAAATTATCCGTCTTTTACAAACTTCCTTATTCTAAATAAGGGAGTTTTGAGTAAATCTCACTTGAGAGCGTTCGATCGCATTGTTGTTACTCCAATAACGGTAGATTTTGGAGGGGATTGGGAAAACCGAGCCTTGGACTTTATTGAAAAGTCGATCCAAACCTAACTTAAAAATCTTGGCATATCTATAGATTACTATGATTCCCATTCTAAATAATACAACAGACGAAAATGCAAAGTCGTGCCAATCAGGCTGTAATGCTATTCCTGAAGGCTTCATAGAAGTGCCACAAGATATCAACAAACAAATAGATCAGAAGCTCGACTTCATGAGGAAAAAAACCACTGAGATGGGATATCGTTTTGTTGGCAACCATAGTGCAATAAAAGTCTGCCACTGGACAAAAGAAAGCATAAGAGGAAAAAATGTTTGCTATAAAAATAAGTTTTATGGTATCGAGAGTAATCAATGCGTCCAAATGTCTCCTTCGATGCTGATGTGCAGCTTCAATTGCAAATTTTGCTGGAGAAACTTTGACTATATTCTTCCAAGAGAAAAAGAAGACTGGGACGACCCTAAACAGGTACTTGACGGCTGCATAGACGCGCAGGTGGAGATATTGCAGGGCTTCTATGGCAATCCGAATGCAGACCGTGAGAAACTGGACAAAGCCATGATTCCGCAGCACGTTGCTATTTCGCTTTCAGGCGAACCCACGCTTTATCCTTATCTTCCAGAGTTCATTGACGAAATAAAAAAGAGGAATATGACAGCTTATTTGGTAAGCAACGGCACAAGGCCCCAGATGATTGAAACCCTGCTCGAACACCAGCCCACTAATCTCTACATCTCATTTTATGGCACGAATCCGGAGATGTATAAGAAAACAGCGATTCCGATGGAGAAAGATTTCTGGGAGAAAGTAAATGAATCGTTGATGATGCTGGGCAAATTCGATTGCAATACCGTCGTCCGCCTTACATTAGCCAAAGGCCTGAACTTCACAGACCCGAAAGGCTACGCGGAAATCATAGAAAAATCTGGAAGTAAGTTTATCGAAGTCAAGGGTTTTATGGCCGTTGGCGGCTCTCGTAGAGTTATGAAATACGAGGACATGCCACTACACAACGAAATTCAGCAGTTTGCCGCAGAAATTGAACGCCACTCGTCTTATAACATAGTTAACGAAAAAGCAGACAGTAGAGTTGTGCTGCTGTCGAGAAAATAATTCCACCGATTAACTAATAGTATTGTATATATTCCCTTCCACTAAATTCCCTCAAAAACGGCGGCAGTTTTATCTGACCGTCATATCTTCCTCCGTCGTGATCTTTGCCAAGACATCTCATACAACCTTTTCCTACTACTTCTTCAAATCCGTCTATAGGCATATAGCAAAAAGAGGCAACATTAGGGCTTCCCTGAGTATACACGTTTGCCCATTCTTGCATTGCTGCGTTTATTTGGTCTACTTCATGGGAGTTTTTGTAAATATCAAGAATATCCGGATCTATTTTACCCATAACTAATTCATGTGCCCCGCGAAAATCAATACCCTGATGACAAACATCTGTTGTCGGCGGGAAAGTGACTCTCACATGTACTTCTTTGGCACCCATTGCATGAAGTAAATTAAGATTTTGCCGTATCACCGTGCCGCGTATTACACTGTCTGTAACAAAGACATCCCTGTCTGCTACAAGCCTGTTGAGTTTTAGTCTACTTCCTGCCAAAGACCGCCTGCTTATGTCGTCAAATGTCATAAAACTTCTCTGAGCAAGTGATGCGCCATCTTGTAGTCTTATAGGATATCTTTCTTTTGGGGTTGCTTTGTACATTGGCATTCCTGAAGCATGCGCATATCCCATTGCAGCATAGTCCCCAGATTCCGAATCTGGTATAACATGATAGAATCCATCTACAGGGTTGAGTTCATGCAACTTTTTACCTAACCTGATTCTATTGTCACAAACTAAGCCGTCGTCTGTGTCAGGTCTTGCAAAATATATTCTTTCAAACTTACATGGAGTTGGTGCTATTAATGGCGTGGCTGATGGGTGGCTCTTGAGACCGTTTGTGTCAATTACTATAACTTCACCTGGCTGGACTTCCCTGATATCGCCATCATCCATATTAATATATGGATTGTTGCTGAGCGCAGGATCTTCTGAAGCAATGGCATAAAGCCCACGCTTATCATTTTGATAAACATATAATGGTCTGTAGCCGTTTCTGTCTCTGAATGCCACAAGCGTATTTTCGTTAGGCATGATAGCAACAACAGAAAATGCGGCGTCTTCAAGTTCTCTAACCAGTTCTTTTGCTCCATCTGCTACATTACCTTTTTCAGATATTTTATTCAAAAGAAATGCAGCTAGGGTCTCTGTATCCGTTGTTCTTTTATGTTTGTAAGATGTTTTTGTTTCTATCCAGTCCCTCAAAACACTCGCGTAAGGTATTTGACCATTATGACATATATGAGTTTTCAATCCCCCCAGATCAACTTCTATAGGAGGTATGTTTCCCTCATCTGTTCTGCTTCCATCTGTTCCATACCTCAATCCGGCTATGCTCATATGTCGCTGTGGGCTTTTGAAATATCTTGGATAAAATTGAGACGCGGGTTCTGAACTTGTATAAGTTTGTCTGCCGTCAGATAGCCCAACACCCTGTGGATAAATTCCTCCTCTGTTCTGTTCGAACTGCGCAGAAATGCATGTTAACGGAATGACATTTTCCCAGTTAACAGAATAAGCACCCACAATGCCGCACATGAATTAGCTATGATCATTAAATTTAAATAGAAAAAACATTACGATTCCTCTACCTTCTTTCCCCGATCCTGCGGGATTATCTTTAATTTCGCGCTCTTGAAGTTTTTTCCCAGTTCTTTGCCGGCGAAATATTCGTGCAGGAATATAGCCAGCGCCGCCACTTCACTGTGTGGCTGGTTGCCTATGGCTATATTGTAATCTGCTATCTGATAGATGTCAGGCGGCACCTTTTCACCGCCGACAACAATTAAAATATTTGCCTTTTTTCTAAGAGCTTTTATTTTTTCATGTATTTGTTGTCCATACATTGTCAAATGAACCACGGAGAATTTTTTCCTTTTGTATTCTTCTACTGCCGATTTCCAGTTTTTTTCATAGCTGGCAGCGAAGCTGCCACCCCATCTAACGCCGACTTCCTCTATATTTTTTAATATTCCGCTGTCCTGCTCGCCGGAGTAGATTATTTTGTCTGCGCCGAGCACCCGTGAAACAAGTCCGCAATGTGTGGAAATACGCTGGTCACGACCTAAGCGATGGCCAAGGCGAAGAATGACTATCATAAGTAGAATATGTGACTAACGGTTTATAATGCTATACAGCACGGTTTCTTTTCACAAACCTTTCAATCCTGTTAAGAGCCTCGTTGAGCAGCGGCTCCTGCGGCAGGTACACGATGCGGAAGTGTTCTGGCATGTCAAAGCCCGACCCATGGACAGTGGCAACACCCTCTTCTTCTATCAGCTTTGTGACAAATAGCTTGTCATCCATTTTGAAATTTATTTTAGGAAAGGCATAGAAAGCTGCCTGTGGTTTCTTCACGCTGAGGCCCTCTATTTCATTTATTCTTTTGTATATAATATCACGCCTGCTGCGCAATTTTTTCACAGCGTCTTTTACATGTTTCCGGTTGCCTTCCAGCGCCGGCTTTACAGCATATTGCTGTGGTGTAACAGAGCAAAGGCGCGCCCTAGCCAGCTGGAACAGCGCGTTCTTCGCTTCTTTCAACTCACCAGTAACATCCTTTATTGCCAGCCAGCCTGTTCTCCAGCCCGGAGCAAGAAAGTTTTTCGCTAAACCATTAAACGTTATTACCGGAACTTCTTTAGAGAGCGCAGCCGTGTGGTACATTTTTCCCTCAAGAATCAGCTCGTCATATATTTCATCCGAGAAAATCAGAAGGTTGTGCTGGCCTGCTAGGTTCACGAGGTCCTTTAACGTCTGCTTGTCATACACAGCTCCCGTTGGGTTGTTCGGATTTATTAT
>DUFR01000034.1 GCA_013331845.1 Candidatus Aenigmatarchaeota archaeon
GACGCCTTACAGCCGACGAGTTCAGAATAGCCTTCTGAAACGGTTCTTATTAACCTTTAAATCCCTAAGCGGCGTACTAATACTTAATATGCTCCCCAGTCTTGCACCTTCTTCGGAAGGGCAACACTGGGCATTTATTCTTTTTCCTTAAGACATTTCTTGATTAAGCTTTCGTCTAACAAAATTGATGCACTGCAGGTGTTCTTGAGGTAATCTGATCTGCTGATAGAAAAATACGCGTTTTCTACCTTCTTGCCAAGTTTCTGAACCTTTTTGATAACTGGCACAAAATCACCGTCACCACTTACAAGTATAGCAACATCATACTTGTTCTCGTAAGCTGATGAGAGCATATCTGTAGCAATATGTATGTCATCCCCCTTTACCGCAAATTCGAAAGTTCCGTCGGATCTTTTTGTTTTCCGCATATTACAAAGAACTATGTGGAAGTCTGGTATCTTTCTCAGTTCTGCAAAGAATTTTTGCTGTTTTCCATATATGAATTTATTGTAGCCCCTGTCCAAAGGCGCGTTGTAGTAATGAGTTCCAATAAGGAGCCTATCTTTTCTTAGCAATTCTATGATTTTTTGGAAATCAATTTGGCTATCGTGTAAATCGAAGCAGCTTCTTATACTGTGATAGAAATTGCTTCCATCTATGAAGATGCAGACACGTTCTTTATTGTCCATAAAATTCATTGACAGTTAAGAAATAAATAAGCCTGCCCTTGCCGAGGCAATGACAGGGAACATATGCTATATAGTAAGCATTTCATGGGTTTAAAACTTTCCGTATGGGCTCGACGTATGCTTCGGGAACGGGGTGAATGCAATGGATTTGCGAAATTTACTTTTTCTCTGTGAGTATGAAGAACTTCTCGAATAAATATGGGTGTAAAAGATAGTTTTGATTGTTTCCAATAAAGGCATGATGGTCAGCAGGGAGGGTATAATGTGTTCATTATACCCTCTAGTTACTAGCAGCATTGTGAATACACAATGCTGCTCCTGCTGACCATCATTGGTCGAATGGAAAGAATCAATAAACAATGTATTTGTAAGTTTTATAAAATTGGTATGTTATATATGTATATGAGACCCAGGCATTTTTCTTTTAGGTTCGGGAAGATTAAGGCTACGGTATGGTTTTACGAACGCCTTGAAAAAGATAGAAAATACCGGTTCATGATATTTTGCCACGGATTGCCAGGACATCCATACCAATTCAATCCTGCCAAAATAGAGTGTCTTATCAAAAGAGGATTTGTACTGGTTTTCCCTGATTATATAGGTACATGGGCGAGTTATGGAAATATGTCATGGGAGAATTGCGTCGCGACGATTTTACAAACAATTGCATGGCTGAAAAAGGGCGAGGGCAGGGAACTTCGAGACAATACAAAAGTTGGATGGGGCTTAAAAGACATTATATTGGTAGGTTCTAGCTTTGGCGGTTCTATCGCGCTTGTTGCGGGGGCGAAATCGGACGATATTCAAAAAATAATCTCTTTTGCGGCTCCAATTGACTATCGAAGCCACTCTAAAATAAAAGGAGAGGATGAACCAATCGAAGATTTGTACGAAGTTGTTGTGCGGGAGGCTGGGGCCCTGTGGCGTATAGCGGACAAAGGTGAGTGGAGGAGACTAGTAAGAGGAGATGCGGATATTAATCCCATTGACTATGTTGAATTTTTGAAGAACAAAGATGTGTTTCTTGTTCATGGCGACAAAGATAGGGTTGTCTCAGTCAAACGCTCAGATAATTTATTTCGAAGCTTGAGAACTGGAAAGGGAACCCATAAGATCCTCATCCTGAAAGGGGAAAAGCACATCGGCTATGATAGCATTTGCCAGAAGAACTTAATGCCAAAAATTCTTCGATGGCTTGGTTAAATCTACGGCGAATCTGATCTCTTTGAATAAAAGCCGAGGAAATGCGCATCTTTACCGCATGAAAGACATGCGCCTCTTGACTCTTCATAAGATTCTGTTCCGACGAGTTCTCCTGGAAGCTTTTTAAGCTCCATGAGGCATTTCCAGGTTTTGATCAGGGCGGTCTTGATTTCAGTATTTTTATTGCACTGCTGTGCAGTTTCCCGTTTGTGGCTATGCTGTTTCCAGAATAAATGGTATTCTTGCCTTCGAAATCAGTAACTTTGCCTCCGGCTTCTTCCACTATTATTTTTCCCGGAGCTATATCCCAGGGTTTTGGCATGTCGAAAACTATATCGGCACAGCCTTGCGCAAGCAATATGTATCCTAAAGCATCTCCATATCCTCTGTTAAATGCGCATTTGTTTACTAAGTTGTAAAAATGTTTCTCATAAGCCCCAAGACTGTTTTTATCGGCGTTGCCAAATACCATGAAGGCCTCAGAAATATCATTTGTGCCAGAAACTTCGGCTTTTTCTCCGTTTATGAAAGTTCCTTTGCCTAGGCCGGCATAAGCTAATATCCCCATTGCAGGCATAGAAATAACGCCGGCTATGATTTTCCCTTTTCTTTCCAATCCTATGAAATTCGAGAAAAACGGTATTCCGCGTATGAAGTTTTTTGTCATGTCAAGAGGGTCGATTATCCATCTGAATTCTGATTTTGTTTTCTTGTAGGAAAATTCTTCTCCTAGGAAATTATGGTCAGGAAAGTATTTTTTGATCACAGAAACTATTTTCCTTTCGGATTCCTTGTCCGCTATTGTCACAGGAGACATATCAGGCTTTCTTTCAACCTTAAGGTTTGTTCTGAAATATTTGCCAAGTATTTTGCCTGATTCCTTCGCCGCCTCTATAGCTACCTGCAATTCTTTCATATCAGATTTATAATTGAGGGCTCTTAAAAAGCCCAACCTCAAATAAAACAATGGTATACACCAATGCCCATTTTTCATACGATATGTTGGAATATTCCACGACTTCCACCTCACCTTTTATATAACAGGCCTAAATGGAACTCGTCAGCTAATGGGCCCGACGAGATTCGAACTCGCGACATCCTGCTTAAAGCCCTTTTCCGTCTGCGACGCAAAATCGCTTGCGGAAAATAGAGGCAGGCGCTCTTTCCCGAACCCCTTCCTTATATTTAATATGTTTTCTTTTACAGAAGGGCTTTTCTTTTTTCCAAAAGAAAAGGGTTTGCCAGGCTGAGCTACAGGCCCTAATCTAGCTGTATATAGAGTACTAGGTTTTAAAACTTAATTGAAAGTTATAAGACCTTTTTTACTAAGCCTATTGAATGTTTGACTATCTTAACGAAGCGGAATGTATCTTGAATTATGTCTCACGCTTAGTCATTTCTGCGGAAACTGCAGAAGAAATAGGATATGTAACTTATGTGTTGAATGCGATACGCACAATTAATAACCCTTTACTATCGCGAAAAATCTTTGTGACATCTATTATTCTTGATTCGGTAGAAACTAGATTTAAACTCAAAAGATAAGCATGGCAGAGAATCAACTGTTCTTTGGGTATCTTCCCTGGCGGGCTGTCTTGACTTTCTGGTGCTTGTGCTTGATGTTTTTCCTGCCAGAGCGGTTGATTGGTTTCCATTTCCAGGAGTCGTGCTTTAATTTGGCCAGAGGATATCCACAAGCAGAACATTCTTTCTTCTGAATGTGATAACTATGACGGCCGCATCTTCGGCACCGTATGTGAGTTATCTTGTTATATTT
Source organism: Candidatus Aenigmatarchaeota archaeon (assembly GCA_013331845.1). Lineage (GTDB taxonomy): Archaea > Aenigmatarchaeota > Aenigmatarchaeia > GW2011-AR5 > GW2011-AR5 > GW2011-AR5 > GW2011-AR5 sp10154u. Next base: position 3,670 of record DUFR01000034.1, read on the forward strand.
TCCACGTGCTGGCGTTCCTTTTGACATGTTAACACCTTGAGTACAGGCAAAGCTGTTTTGCTTTAGCTTCACCATTTCCTATAAGCTGCTGGTATTATTTTTAGTCGCCTTTTTCGGGTGAGACGTATAGTATGTTGTCGCCGCGCACAAGAATTGTTCCCAACTTGACCTTCTCTTCTTCGCTGATTTGTTCTGCGTTCTCAAGCCACATGTTAAGATGAAGATCCATGGCCTGCAGAATGCCGGAAATTTCTCCGCCTTTTTTCAGCTTTATGAGAACTCTCTTGCCTTTCGCGTTGTTCAATACGTCTATTGGACGTTCCATAAAAAACCTCCTAAAATATGAAAAAAATTCATTGAACATAAATTACGTACATACGTTTAAATACTTGTCAAAATTACAAGTATGTACAACACAGAGGGTAACGTCTATAACAATTTCTAAGTAGATGACCCAGATGGTTTGTGATTAATATGACAGAATGATTAAGAATCATTCTGATTTTAAAAACATAAGTTTATGAGGTGTTTTCAAAAATGACGCAATGGCAATTACCACCGAAGAAGAAAACTACAGGCGCCACTATAAAGAAACATGGCAAAAAGAACAGGTATCAGCGCGGCCGTGACTACCTGCCGACACGTGTGGGTGAAACAAAAATAAAAAATATACGTGCCAGGGGTGGCAGCAAGAAGCTTGTCGCACTTTCTACAAATGTTGCCAATGTTGCCGTCAATGGAAAATACCAGAAAACAAAGATACTGTCGGTTACAGATAACCCCGCGAACAGCCAGTTCGTAAGACGTAATATTATAACAAAAGGCGCCGTTATAGAGACGGAAATTGGAAAGGCACGCGTTACCTCAAGGCCGGGCCAGACCGGCATCGTGAACGCGGTGTTTGTCGAAGGTGCGTCCGTTAGCGCGAAGAAAAAATAATGTCTCTCGTTGTTGAAACGTATGAACTTTTTTCTTCTAGCAGTATGAAGGTGAGCTTTTTATAATTCCAAACGAATTATTTCTATGGAACTTTTTATTGACACGTCAGACCCTGCAGTGATAAAAGATTTTTTTGACAGGAAAATAATAAGTGGTGTGACGACGAATCCTACAACGGCTTCCAAATACATAAAAGAAAATACGTCGATAAAAACAGTGCATGAGCTTGCGATAGAAATCGCGGAAGTTGTCGGCAAGATGCCCATAAGCGTAGAGGCTGTTGGCTGCACTCATCCATATAATCCTGATGACATAACTGCGGAAAGACTTTACAAAGAAAGTGCAGAAATAATAAATTGGAATGAGGAAACAGGCGCGAATTTCTGGCAAAAAATACCGACTATACCGCAGGGCATCGAGGCAATAGCACGACTTGTTGGGGATTTTGGCGGCGGCGCGAAAATAAATGCAACACTTGGTTTTGATTTTAATCAAGGCATAAGAGCAGCAGAGGCAGGTGCTCTTGTTTTCAGTCTTTTCCTGGGCAGAATGCAGGCAGCAGGAGAAGATCCGATTCCTGTTACAGAGAAAATAATAGAAGAATACAAAAAGTGCGAACTAAGAACGGGTTTTCTTGCGGCGAGCATGAGAACACCAGAACTTATAATAGATTCGTGGAAAGCTGGCTCTGACATAGTAACAGCGCCGCCTGAAGTTCTTGAACAGCTTGTAAAAAGTTATCCAGCGGAATTTGAGAAGATGATTTCCTCACATCCTGCCAAAAGAACTCTTGTTCCTCTAGTTCTGCCTGACTCTTATTCTGACGAGGAGTTTAAGCACCCTCTTCTGCAGCCGGGTCTTGAAAGATTTGTGGCTGACGCAGCTGCTGCTGGCTATGATATTCTTAAGTAAGATCAAGTCTTGGAACGATCAAATGCTTTTCACAACTAACTTAAACAATAACCTTACTTTTCACTTAATTAAGAAAAAGAGCCGGAGGATGCATTCGGGGGGAATGCGGTAAAGCAGCGGAAAAGTAGCGAGAGTTTTCGGCATACTTTCCTCCGGCTTCAGTATTATTCTTGATGAGTGTGTTTGTCACACAATGCAACACAAATATCTTTTTCACATGTGAGGCTTGCGTCACTTCCACATACCATACAACTCATAAAATCACTACAAGTGTATTGGAAAACTCTTTTAATACCACTTTTGGTACAAGCGTTGAAAATTAGTACGATTTTAGAATCTTCGAATTCCGCTGTTTTTAAATTACAATTGAGCTGAATTCGGGATGTAAAAACATTGTTGCACAATGATTTTTCACATTAAACAAAACAATGAGGCGAATAGGCACGCAGGTCTTTTTTCAAATCTTTTCTGAACAGATCATTCAGATAGTCAAAAAGTGACTCATCAAATGTCGGCCAATCATAGCCCCATATAAGCACATCTTCAGACGGGATGTCATCTACGACAAGTCCTGGTCGAGCTTTGGGAAGCAATGTGACTGGAAGAGCTCCGTTTCTAGTGTGCGTAATGGTTGCATGTATATTGACCGGGCTGTAGGTTGTCTTGAATCTTTTATCACTGTACTCTTTACAGGCTTTACGAATTACATCGTCTGTAAGTCTGACGTCTCCTATGCGATATCCGAAAAAAGCCGGGCTGGCTGTGCATGTCACGAAGGTTACTGTGTCGCCCTCTGGATTGAACGTTTCCCAGGTGCCGTTTCCTGTTAATTTGTCTGACGTCTGTGGTATGTTCATGTTCAGACCACCTGTGACGTACATCATTGCCTTGAGAAGCAGTGCGGGTTTTTCATTCACATATACAGCTGCAAAACCGTGCGGTGACCTTTCTATCATTCTATCAAATTCTTCGCTGTTTTTTATGGTATAACGAAAATCTATGCTTCCATTTACAATTAGTTTCCAGTAGGCTTGGTCTATATCTATAAGCTGCTGCCTATTTGTTATATCATGTCCGAATCGGTAAGTTAGTACATCTGGCATATAATTTCTATGTACAAAAGTTTTTTAAATCTAAGAATTCTGCCGTATCGAAAATATAATAGTTTGGTGGAATTCTGGATGTAAGAATCATTATCTTTAGATAGTGATTCTTCACATAGGGCGTTTTATTGTGTTTATAAATTTTAACCTAGAATATTATACTATGGACAGAGTTCTTGTTGCCTACATAGTATTGGTAATACTTGCGGTTTTCTACCTTTTTGGGATGGAGAATATAGCCGGCGGGGGACATTACCTTAATAGTGGTGGAAGGGATTCTGTATTTAGCTTTTATGATATTACCCTTGTGCTTGTGTTCATTGTCGCAGCGGCTTTGAGCATTATATCATACAAAGCGTATTCGAAAAAGAAAAATGAACGGCTTATGTTTGTTGCCGGTGCCTTTTTCCTTTTTGCCATCAAGGCAGCGCTTAAACTTATAGATAATTTCATTCTTGGAAATTATTCTCACATAGGTATCTCGATACAAACGCTTGAACTTCTGATACTATTGTCATTGTTCTACGCGCTTTTTAGAAAGTGAGGTTAGTTATGAATGGTCAGCAACATCTTGAGCTGGACGTCCGCAGGCAAATTTACAATTGTATAGCTGAATCTCCAGGGCTTCATTTTCGCGAAATACAGAGACGCACAAATCTTGCCACCGGTTCCCTGGATTACCACATACATTTTCTCTACAAAAACGGTCTCATCAGAACAGAACGCGACAAGAATTATGTACGTTACTATCCTCTTACCAGGAACTGGACTGAAGAGGAGAAAGATATGCTCAATCTTCTCAGAAATAACAAAATGCGTCATATACTTATTTTCCTTATAGAAAGCAAGAAATCCACGCCCCTGAAGATTTCTGAGGCCACCGGCATATCGCTTTCAACGCTTTCCTGGTACCTGAAGCAGCTTCAGACAAAAGGCACGATAACCCAGAAGAAGAAGGGGCGATTCAGGATTTACAGGGTAGCTAACAAGGAGATTATAATCAAGTACCTTGTTGTCCATAAGGACAGCTTTCTGGACATAGTTGTTGACAGGTTTATTGAGACGTGGGGATTCTAACAGCCCTTTTTAGGAAAAAGCGCTGGCGGAAAAAGAACATATTCAGCACTTTCGAAAAGCGCTGGAAACATGAACAAGGTTCATGTTGCACAACAGAACCATTGGTTCTGTTCGTGGCGAAAATTTGGCTCACTAGCGTTCGCATTTAGTTTCTTCTTAAAACTATTTTGTAATAATAATCTATGATAGAATATATTCTGGCGTTTTTTGCCGTTATAATTATAAACGTTGTACCGTTTTTTATGCCTCCTACGTGGCTCGTTTTGGGATTTTTTAACACAAACTTCGCGTTTGACGCGATGCTTCTTGCTGTTGTTGGTGCAATTGCTTCCACAATCGGGCGTTTTATTTTGTCATATCTTGGAACATATTCAAGACGCTTTGCAGGCAGCGAAAGAAAGAAGGACATGGATGTCATAGGAAAAATAGCGAGAAAACACTCACTGAAGAGCTTTTTTGTTACGCTTCTTTTTTCGCTAAGCCCGTTTCCGAGCAACGTTTACTTTATTACTGTCGGGCTTGCCAGGGCACGAATTATACCAATATTTTTAGGTTTTTTTGCCGGAAGGCTTGTGTCTTACTACGTTCTCATACTTACGACACGTGTAATTTTTGACAGTATCAATGATATCTTCTCAAGCAAGCTACTCCAGGTTATTGTTATGGATATAGCTGGCATAGTTTTCATGCTCATCTTTATTATGGTGGACTGGTCTCTCCTCATACAGAAACGTCGCCTAAAGCTTGTGCCCTTCAAATTGCCGTGGAAGAAGTGATTTCCGGAAATTACGTTGAGGGAAACATATATTATGGCTCAAAACGATGTTTTAAAATGCGGAAGGTATTTTTTCTGCTTATGTTGATTGTTGTTATCTCTACGACTGTCTATGCCCAGAATGAAACTACTAATACCACTCTGCCGACAGACCCTTGCGCAGGCGTTACATGCAACAGCCCGCCAGCCACAACTTGTGATGGTAACAGCGTGAAGACTTATTCTTCGCCAGGAACATGTTCTGCCGGGACTTGTACGTATCCTTCTTCAGCAACATCATGCCAATACGGCTGCGATAACGGCGTGTGTAAAAATAATTATTGCGACATTGCAGGCGCACCAGTACCTTTAACACTAACGTGTGCTGACGGATTTATCGCAACCTGCACACCTACATGCAATAGGGAAACACAAACTTTCGTAACATGCTCGCCCAGCTGCGAGGGTCATAACGTAGCTTCGCCACCGATACAACAAAACACAAC
>DUFR01000003.1 GCA_013331845.1 Candidatus Aenigmatarchaeota archaeon
ACTTTTATCGCGTATTTGCCAGGTGCTGTCACGCCCATTTTCTTCGCGATTTCCGAATTGACGTCAAAGATTATTACAGTGCCCTGGAAGCTCGTTGTTATGTTGTTCGTCTTGCACACTACACAAGTGGTGCCCTTTAGGATACGCTTACAATCTCTGCATGCACGTTTTACGATATTAAACACCTTTTATTATTTTTCTTCTTTCCATAAAGGATTTCTTCTTTTTCTAAAAGAAGAAAGGATTTATTTTTCTCTTTTCTTGTTCCTCTTATCCTTGTCAATCCAGTCCAGCGCGCCCAGGTGAGGCTGTCTCATTGTTAGTGATATCTTGCTGCGTCCTTTTCCAAGGGAAACGCCGACTATCCTGGCGCGTATTATGTCGCCCTCGCGGAGTTTTATGCCTGTCTTCTTTCCTGTAAATATGGCATTCTTTGCGTCATAGGATATCTTGTCGTCCATTATCTGGCTTACATGCACCAGAGCATCGAGCGGCCCTATTCTTGTGAAGGCGCCGAACTCTGTCACATCAACAACTTCGCCCATGACAATCTCGTTTATCTCCGGCTTGTATGCAAGCATCTTGTATTCAACAGGATAATAAATGGCTCCGTCTTCTGGTATTATTTTTCCGTCGCCTATGCTAACTATGTCTGTTATGACAAGAAACACGCCGATGTCAGCGTTCATCTTGCCCTCTACCTGCTCCTGCAGACTCTCCTTTACCGACTGCGTGAGCTCTAGGTCGAACTTTATCGGCATTACGCGTACTTCGTCTTTTACACTTAGGATTTTGAACATTTTTTTCACCAACTATTCCGAAATCTAATATAAAATTTTAAAGTAAAAATTTGTCCCTCGTTGTAGAATCTCGATCAGCGGAGCTTTTCACAGACCCTGAAGAACATTTAATTCTTTGGAAGATATCTTTTAAAGCTTACTCTTGCCTGGCTTGCAACAGCGATATTTTCATTCTGGATGTTAACTCATAGCAGAACGGATACGGGCTCTTTTCACGTCCGATTTTAATCTTTCTGCAACATAATTCGCCCACGAGTCAACTGCTGTAAGAGTTCTGTATGCTGCGGGATACTTTGCTTTGAATTCGTTCTCCCTCATGGGAAATCCTCTTTCTGTGCACCATTGAGAATATTTTCTAAATACCGCATTCAAAATATCTGCAGATCTTTTCTCCCTTGATTCATCTCTTGCGTATTTTGTTCTTACAGCACTCACGCTTAAGGCGACCCGGTGTCTATCGTCTACGTCTTCAAATAAGCCGTGTTCCTGCACTGAATATGGAGATTTTTTCATTATAATCACCTATACTTATACAAGGTGCAAGCCGTACGTTACGAACAGACTTGCAAGTAAAATTGATATTGTGTTCATGACTTTGATGAGCGAGTTGATTGCAGGACCCGCAGTGTCCTTGCTCGGATCTCCGACAGTATCACCAACAACAGCCGCTTTGTGCGCGTCGCTGCCCTTGCCGCCAAGATTTCCTGATTCTATATATTTCTTAGCATTGTCCCACGCAGCGCCGCTATTTGCTAACATTAGTGCTAACAACAACCCTGAAACTATTGATCCAGCAAGCATAGCACCGAGGGCCTCTGGTCCCAATAACAGGCCAACAAGGATTGGTGCGAGCACTGCGATAAGAGCTGGAATAATCAGTTCCCTGAGCGCAGCCTTGGTGCTTATATCAACAGCTTTCTTGTAGTCCGGCTTTGCCTTGTATGTCATTATTCCCTTTATTTCCTTGAACTGTCTTCTGACTTCTTTTACTATGAGATGTGCTGCATTTCCTACAGCTTTCATTAAATATGATGAGAAAAGGAATGGTATTGCACCGCCGATTAGCAGACCAACAAGAATTGGCGCTTTTGTTATGTCAATGCCTGTAAGGTGAGTTGCTTCGCCAAAGGCTGCGAGCAGTGCTAGCGCGGAAAGCGCGGCAGAAGCTATTGCTACACCCTTTGTGGTTGCTTTTGTCGTGTTGCCTACAGCATCCAGCGCGTCTGTCACGCGGCGGACCTTTGGAGAAAGCCCTGACATTTCTGCGATGCCGCCCGCATTATCAGAAATCGGGCCAAAGCAGTCTATGGACATTATCATTCCCGTTATCGAGAGAAGTCCAAGCGCCGCTAGGGCAATGCCAAAAACGCCGGCAACACCATAGGAAACAAGTATTGCTAAGCAAATAACTATTACTGGAAGAATTGTTGATTTCATACCGACTGCGAGCCCTGCAATAATGTTTGTCGCAGCGCCTGTTTCCGAAGCATGAGCAATGCTTTTTACCGGCGGTTTTGTTTTTGACGTGTAATAATCTGTTATGGTTGCAATTATGATTGTTGTTATCAGTCCTGCCAGCGTGGCATAGAACAGTTTTATGTCAAGATTCATCCATACAGTAACTGCATAAGCGCCTATTGCTGCCAGGATAGCAGCTGCATACATGCCCCTGCTCAGCGCAGACCACACTTTGTTCTCGTTATTGGTACGCACAACAAACAAGCCGATTACAGAAGCAATTATGCCGACAGCGCCTATTGCCAATGAGTATAAAATGCCGTTTGTCCCAAGAACAAAACCGCCGAGTATCATCGCCGCCAAAAGCGTTACAACATAGCTTTCGAAAAGATCAGCACCCATGCCTGCACAGTCACCTACATTGTCGCCGACATTGTCTGCGATAACTGCCGGGTTGCGTGGGTCATCCTCTGGTATTCCCTTCTCCACCTTACCCACAAGATCAGCGCCGACATCGGCAGCTTTCGTGTATATTCCTCCGCCCACTCGTGCAAATAACGAGATAAGAGAAGCGCCAAAGCCAAATCCTATTATCATGTTAGGATCATTGAACATCAGATACAGAACAATCATTCCCAGCAGACCAAGGCCGACAATGGCAAAGCCTGTAACTGCACCACCACGGAAAGAAACATTAAGCGCGTCGCTGACTCCATTTTCCGCAGCTTTTGCAGTCCTCACGTTGGCACGTACTGAAATCATCATGCCTATGTAGCCTGCTAATGCTGAAAGAAGTGCGCCGGCGATAAATGATATTGTTGCTACAAAACCAAGGAAAATATAAATTACAACTGCAAGAATAACAGCGAAAACGCCAACCGTCTTATATTGTCTGTTGAGGTAAGCAACAGCGCCTTCCCTTATCGCTGCGGCAATGTCCTGCATTTTCTTGCTGCCCTGGTCCCTTTTCAGTACAGACCATCCGAGAAATAAAGATACTAGCAGTGCCAGCACTGCCGATCCGACCGCGAATTCAAGTGTCACTTTTTCTTACCCCTTAAGCATCGGCGAAAATCAGGCGCATTCATTTTCACTATAAAAACGCCTTTTCTTTCCGACTTAATACTCTTCCAAGTATTTTTTCTGTTTCAACCTGATTATTTTGATATTGCTATTTTTTAAAGCTTTTATGAGAGCAATATCGTTCGTTGCGACGCTGCACCTCTCCTGAATTGCATAATTTAATATTGCCTTGTCGCCCTGTTCCTTTACACGCACAACAGGAATCTTATTCTCCTTGAGAAGCATGAGGCCGATCTTGGCTGCCTTGCCGTCATCCCCTCTTTTGTGACTAAGCTTTCTAAGCTCGGCCCTGCACGACGAGAGGGTAAAAAGTTCGTAATCCCTGAGAAATTCAAATACGTCTACACCGAACTGGTGTGGCACCAGCAACATGTTCGTGTCAATGAGGGCTTTCATATCATCACTTTTTTCACTAGTTCATATAAGGGTGAGCCTTTGCTAAACCCGTTTTTCTGAAAGAAATTTATTGTTGATTTTTTGCTATAGCCATAGGTTAGGATATACTTCAGTTTTCGTTTCGAGCACTCATTTTCAAATGCAGCCAGCAGGGACTTTCCCACACCTTTGTTTCTTTCCCCTTTCTTTACTGATATCAGGTGGATTATTGCATTATTGCCGGCTAATCTTTCGCCCATAATGAATCCTATCGTCTTGTTTTTTTCCTCATACAGAATAAGTATTTGCTTTTCCTTTACAATGCTTTCGAACCACCACAACGGAGGCGGGTTCTTGTTAGGAGTGAGGAGTTCAGGAGTGTTAGCCAGCTCATGACAGCTGACACAGTCTTTGATTTTTGCCAGACGTATTTTATTCATAACTCACCTGTTCTTTGTTATTCTCGCAAACTTGTCCATCTCTTCTACAAGCTTTTCAGCCATTACTGCGTCAGCTGGGTTGTGACCCGATATAGTAAAGTAAAGTTTTGACTGTGGCAAAGCTTTGTGCAGCTTCCATGCGCTTTCCGGCGTGCATATAGCATCATAACGGCCGTGCACAATAACGATGGGCATTTTCAGCCTGTGGCAATTTTTGAGTATGTAATTTTCTGACAGAAAGCAATGCTGGTTAAGATAATGAGCTTCCAGCGGCGCCATGGATCGGTAGCTGAGCCTTTTCAGGTATTTGTTCATTGTTTTCTGTTTCATATCGAGTTTAAGCATGGTTAGCTCATATGTTGACCACTCCCGGGCGTAGCAGTTCTGTATTTTTTTATCCTTCGAGTTCATTTGTCTTATGTAGTAAGGGACAGGATTTTTTCTCTGCACCTTTGGCACAAAGCTAAGGAACCGCTCCCAGGCATCCGGAAACACCTTGGCAGAAAATCCGCCAAAGAAGTCCTTGAAATCTTCGTCGAGTGAAAGGAAAACGCCGCGCAGCAGCATGCCTGTGACTTTTTCAGGATAGTTTATTGCATGAACCAGTGCAAGTGTAGAGCCCCACGAGCCGCCAAATAAGAATACTTTCCCAATACCTACGTGCTCTAGGAGTTTGTTAATGTCCTCTACCAGCTTCCACGTCGTGTTATTCTTCGTTAATGCGAAAGGTTTGCTCTTGCCTGAGCCCCGCTGGTCAAAAAGTATTATGTTGTATTTGCGTGGGTTGAAATATTGTCTGTCCTTGGGAGAAATGCCCGCTCCAGGCCCGCCGTGAAGATAGAGAACTGGCCGTCCTTTTGGATTGCCGCACAGCTCATAGTAAAGCGTGTGGCAGTCGCCAACATCCAGGTAGCCCTTCCTATAGGGATTGATGGGCGGGTATAGTTTTGCCATGAATATATAGCTCTACAAGAGAATAAAAAGTATATTATTTTCTTGTGAGCTATATATGAACCCAGAGAGCATGTCCTGTTTCTCTTCTGGGTTCACTATAATTAGAAATGCAAGAATTAAAACAAAATTAAAATGAAATAAAAAGAAAAAATAAGTAAGGTCGCGGAATGGTCGGTCGTTTACATTAAAGAACAACCAGTCTTTGCCCTTACTTTTTACTCTTCGTCGCTGCTTGTTTCTGAAGGCTCTTCTGATTCATTCGAAGACTCGTCTGAAGATTCCTCCGAAGTTTCTGAAGCGCCTTTTCCGGCTGGGCCGATTTTTTCTCCGACAGCGAATCTGCTGGCTACTTCCTTGATGCGTATCCTGCATTCCTCGCCTTTCTTTGCGCCTGCTACGAAAACGATGAAGTTTTCTATTTTTGTTATTCCATCGCCTTTTGCGCCAACGTCTGTTATCTTGACGTCATGCTCTTCGCCAATTTTAATTGGCTTAGGTTTGTCGAAGTCGTCGTTTCTTCTGAAGCCGCCGCCTCCGCCGCCACGGAAACCTCCGCCTCCGCCACCGTGACCGCCGCCGCCTCTTCCGAAGCCGCCTCCGCCGCCTCTTCTTTCTCTATGTTCGTACATTTTCTATGCACCTGTTTTTCTAAAGGATATAGACGCGTCTACTACTGTTAAATTGTGCAAGTAAACTTCCGTCTTTATTACCCCTTATTTTATTACTGTTAGAAAATAGGCCTTCAATGCTGGTACGCCAAATGCGTCTTTACCTTCATTCTGTACCTTCCCTAACTGTAATAATTACTATATTAGTAAGGTATTTAAGCAGCCCTTTCGTCAATGAATGACGTACGAAGTACGCCTGTCGGAAACGAAAGCGCCGGCGGAAAGAAGAATCGGAATATGTTCTTTTGACTGCAAGCTACTTTTCTTCCCAAGAAAAGGAGCTTATTTGAAGATCTCGCCGGTCTCCTCAGACCACCAGACCAGGTCAAGATGCGCCGGCGGGATGCCGTTGTTTTTGGAAAATTCAATAAGTTTCTTTTCCAATTCAAGATATTTTTTTCCTGTCAGCGATGCAGGCACTTCTGGAATTACGCCGTATTTCACCATGTTCTTCAGTATGTGCCTGTCAAGTATGGCTATGTCATCGCCGAAGCCAATGTTGCGGAGAAAATGGGAAGCTTCCTTAAGGCCATAACCTTTGATATTTTTAACCAGCCAAGAACGCGTTGCTGCTATATCGTTTGCGTTGATTTTTTCCTTTATCATGATTTTGCCGTTTTCCGTTAGCAGCTGTCTTGCCTCGACGATGTATTGCGATTTGTTGTTGTTGAATCTTATAGGAGCCATCCATTTTTTTATCTCTTCAGCGCTGCCTGAAAGAAGCAGATTCTTTTCCTTCAGCTTTTCTATCACCTTGGTGGCGCTCTTTGCCTTTGTTTGCGGCGTGAGCAGGCAGAAACAAAGCTCTTCAAATATGACTTCGTCAGGCTGCCTATAGACGTCCCGGAACTCCTGAAGCCGTTTTTCTATGGCATCGCGCTTATGTTCGTAGATTTCCTTTAGCTGCATCTCTTTGCATTGGAATGAAAATTTAAAAAGAAGTTTATTGATAAGTTCTCTATGCAACTTGGTATGAAAGTCCGTGAAATACAATGCAAGTCCGCCATAGGCAAGTGCGGCTTTCCGGGCGGAGGCTTTGCTATCAACCCCTATGTCGGCTGCGGCCACGGCTGCGTCTATTGCTACGCCCGCTTCATAAAACGGTTCACAGGTCACGCAGAGGAATGGGGTAGATTTGTTGACGTACGCACCAACACAGCAGACGTACTCAGAAAACAGATAAAATCGTCCAAGTACAAATCACAGCAGATTTACATAGGAACTGTTACTGATCCTTACCAACCCATGGAAGCAAAGTACAGGATTACAAGAAAGGCGCTAGAAGTTCTTTTGGAACATGATAATCCTGTCAGTATACTTACGAAATCTGACAAGGTTCTAGGCGATATAGATTTATTGAAGCAGTTCAAAAAAGTTGACGTGAATTTCACTGTTACCAGCTTGGATGAGAAATGGGTAAGGTTTACAGAACTAAGCGCACCTTCAATAAAGCAGCGTCTTGCTGCAATGAAAAAGTTGTCAGACGAAGGCGTAACAGTTTACGCTATGATGGGACCCTACTGGCCATTTTTTACGAATCCTGAAACACTTTTCAAGGAATTCAAGAAAGCTGGTGTAAAAAAAGTTTTTACCGAGAGTTTCAACACGACAGGCGGCAATTTTACTGGCGTAGAAAATGTGTTGAAAAAGAACTACCCTGAGTGCTTGGCGGGAATGAAGGAAATACTGTTTGACAAGAAGAGATTTTATGAGTTTTACAAGGAATCAGAAAATAAAGTAAGGCAGGCATCAAGGAAATACAAGATACCGTCGACTATTTATTTCGGTCTGGGTCACGCTGCCAAGTTTAAGCAGAGTTAGTACGACAGGAACTCTATCCTGCATTTCATCATCTTTGTATAGAACTTAAGGTCTGGATTTATCTTCTTGGCCTCGAAAACTATCTGGTTCGAGCCTTCCCAAAATAGAAACCAGCCGCCAGGTTCAAGAAGAACTACTAAAAACGTGAGAAGCAGACTTTGATCGCCGTAAAAAATAATCAGCGTTGCTGTTATCATTAGAGTTATTCCAAATGCAATGAAAGAACAGCCTCTTCTTATGATACTGTTCTTTTCCTTTTGCAACATTTCATGATGGTTCTTGAAATGATTCCTCATCCTTTTCTTTATCATTCTTTCATGTAATGCATTTCTTTTCTTTTTTTCCATCAGCAGTTTTAACTCTAGGGATCCGGAAGTTTTGTCCCTTGCAGCTCTTTTTGTCTCTGAAATAAAGTCAACCGAAAGGGATTTCTGCGAATAAGGCCTTGGGTCAAAGCTGGAGAATATGTCATTATAGGAGTCCACCCGCAGGCTTATTTCCGATTTGTTCAGTATATCATGATACTTGTGTTTTTTCTCCATACAATTAAGATATGGCTTATGTCTGGTATAAAGTTAACTGGTAAGTGGCTGAAAATGCCGAAGATGGGTATTAAATGAGAGGGAAGCGAACA
>DUFR01000045.1 GCA_013331845.1 Candidatus Aenigmatarchaeota archaeon
AAACGATTTTTTCTTTTTTCTATTAATCTAATTAAGAAATAGGTCTGTCGCTCCCTGTAATTATTTACCAGATATTTCTCACTTCTATCGCAAGAAAATCAGCGCCCGCATAAAGCTTGTAGTAAACATCGTAATCAATAGTTGAATTGACAAAAGCATGTATCTGGCAAAGCGGCAGTTTCAGGCCTGTCTTGCCAGTTTCTGTGTAGCCTGTGCCGACAGAAGTGGCCGGATCTTCATTTATTAGTATGGAAGAATTTCCAACATAGGCAGTGACATTATTTGTTTTGTCCGTGGCATGCATAATAATCTTGGATGTGTCAATAGTGCCGCTGATTTTTTTGAAAACTACCTTCAGCCTGTCATTTTCTGCAACCAGATCTGTTGTGCCGTCGCCATCGCCGTCCTTCTGTTGGCAGCTGACGTCAGCGCCAGCAACGTAAACAAAATTGCCAGAGAAGCTCCGTGTCAGAAAATCAATCAGCGGCACAGAGGTATCTGTTGAGAACTGGATTGCATTTTCGCTGGATATGCTTTCAAAGTGCTTTGCGCTGGAAAACTTGTAATTCCTGAAAGCATACCTTCCCTCGCGTGCCGTTGTTCTTATGTATTCGTCTATGAAGTGTAAATCGTCCTCAGCTCCCTTGATGTCTGAGGCCTTTATTGCCGAGTCAAAAGTCGGCCTGCCTATTGCCAGAACTAGCAGGATGGCTACAAAAACAATGACCAGCAGAATCGCAACCGAAACTAATGTGTTCATGTTTACCAGGTCCTGTTATACGTGCTCTTTGATCTCACGAAAAACCCGCTCTCCAGAAGGCTGATGTCAAAGAAAGCTTCCACGTAATTTCTTGTGGAAGAATTGAAATAAAACTTCTCCGCAACCTGATTGTTTTGCAGCGTGTAATTGAGGGTGACATTAACAATAACAGCAGAAGCATTGAACTCCAGCACCGTGGTAGTGGAATCATTGAGTACAAAAGCCCTGCCAGCTGGCGTCGAGTTTGTGAAATTTATTGTGCCGCTCAGGTTGTTCTGCATAAAATTGCCTATGGTGACAGAGAAATTTCGCGTGGTGCCGTTGGAAAAAATAAATACATAAATTATTTTTGAATCGAATTCTCTGCGCATGTAGGTGGAAAGGTTGTAAATGTATACAGATGAAGCATTGGCATCGCTCTGCATGGAAGCGACAGAAGCCGCGTAATCATATTCGCCCCTGACGTTCTTGAGGTTGCGGTCCAGATATGACGTGTCCTGGAAGGTTTTTTCCTGCGCGAGTATTGGCAGACTGAGCAGTCCCTTGAGCAGAACAAAGCCGATGATGATGAATATGGCGCCTATCATAAACATCTGGCCCTTGCCGCTGCTAAATGGCGGGGTATAGGTATGTCTCCCTGCGTCCCTGAAATTTCCATGCTTTTCCACGCCTTTGCTCAGAATTGCATCCACATCCATAACCTCACTTTTTTATTCAGGAAAAACTCGCGGTAGCCGCTTACGTAGTAGTCAACAGTTATTATAGTCCTGTTGGCTGGTATCGAAGACGAGACACATGATGTCGTGCAGATAGCTGCGTCAAAAAGCACATTCGTAGGCAGCATGGCTGTCAGGTTTGCGTCTATGGCGCTTATCGACCCTCTCCAGACAGCGTTGCGCAAGTCATCTGTCTGATCCATATAATATAGTATATCATAACCCGTTTGTTTCATGATGGCTATATCGGTTTCCGGTTCTTCTGGTGTGGTGCTGAACACCAGCACCAATGTAGCCATTATTGTGGCAATGGCAAGCATGACTTCCAGTGTGTAGATGTATCCGCGGCTGGAACTAAGTCGTGGCTGTTGCTTTGTTGTCTTTGATTTTTTTATTTTCCGGCTGTGTTGTCTGCTTGCTTTATTCATCTCTTCCACCCAAAATTGCATTTGCATACTCGTTTCATAATTACCACGTTTGTATCGTAACGCGTCCCCTTCTCATAGCTCCTGTGCTGTTCTGATACAACACAAAGCGACGGAAAGACACGACATTTCCAGCAGGAGGCGCTGACGGTCCGAAGTTGAGTATGGTAGCACTTGTGCCTGTGTCAACAAGCTTTATGTTGAAATCACGCGGCAGCTGCGTCGCGTTCTTTACACGAGTGTAGTTTGAATTGTTGAGGAACAGCAGTTTCCTGTACTGGACAACGGATATTGCCTGTGGCGGCGTCCATGTTTCCGAAAGATTGTCATTGCCGGTTATCGTTGACGATTGCTCAGCAAAATTACTGTCGTCATCGAAGTAAACAGTAAATGTCTTGTCGCCGTTTGGGTTTATGTCCGTTACAAACGTCACCGTGTTTCCGTTTATGTTGTACGCCGCCGGTGCGTTATTTTCGTCAATGACAAAAGTGGAAGGAACATCAGCGCCGATACCCAAGTCCGTATAGTTCACCTTGATGAGCTCGTTGTCATAGTGTATCGGATGTTCGCTCTGGTTTTTCAGGAAGACTTGTGTGTTATTGAGGATAACATAAAACCGGTAAGCCTTTGTCATGAGTCCGATGCGGTCAAGAAGATTTTCATAGGCCCAGTGATTATAGACCTCGTCCGCTGAGAGAGTTCTGTTCCACACAACGACTTCGTCAATCGTGCCGTTGAAAAAATAATTATTGTGGGCATTCACAGATCCTATTGTAACAGGTCTTCCCGTAACTATGCTGCCGCTTGCTGAAGAAGAATTGTCAAGAATTCCATTTATGTAAAGCTTGATAGTCGTGTTGTCAAAAGTCGCCGCAACATGACTCCATGTTCCTGCCTGCAAAGATGTATTGGAGTTGAGGGCATTCCCGCCGAACCACGCCCGCAGGTTTCCGTCGCCTGTATTTGTAAGAAGGTTATAGGAATTTCCATCAGCACCAGCATAAATAATCGCCCTGTAGTCACCAGTGAAACCTGCCAATGGATATACCCACGCCTCTAATGTAACATCTTTTCTGACGCTGAGACTTCCTGAAGCTGCTACTTCTATATAATCATCAATCCCGTCAAACTCGCATCCGCTGTCCATGCGGCCGAGAACAGCAGCAGAGCAGTTCGCGCCGCTTATCGTTCCGTTATTGCCGTAGCGCGTTGCGTCGAGCGTGGAGTTGTCAAGATGCATTAGCAAAACAGAATCATTCGCGGTCTGCTGCGGCCAGTTATCAGGATAGTAGCCGCGTTCAACAACGCTAAGCAGGCCAGTTGCCTGCGCGGTTATAACACGTATGTTTGTGGAATCGCCCACAGTTGAAAAGTAGTTTGAAACATACTGAAGCACCAGGGCGAATACTATTATGAACATTCCAACAGCCACTATGTAATCTATTTGCATGATTCCCTTCCGGGTAAGGCGTGGGGTGCGGGATTTTTTAACTAAGTAAAGATGTTCCGCCCTGCGCGAGTTCTTACTTCCTTTCTTTACGTTCATAATTTTACCATCTCTATTACATCTGTTCCGTTAGTGAACTTTGTGTAGGAAAATCTTGTCAGCCCGCCAGAGGTCGAACCGTTATAGTCTGCAGTAAATCCTATCTTGCACGTATCGTTGAACTCAATGCCAGGGGATTCTATGATTATTGATTTGTTGAAAAATGTCGCCCTGTATCGTATGTCTGTTATCCTGTCAGGCAGGCGTGTCTGCATGCTTCCGAGCATCGTGTTCGTCGTGAAATTATAATCAGTGGGGTTGTAGACTTTCTCGATCGCGCCGCGCATGACAAAGCACATCTCCTTTATCTCGCTCCCGCCGACAAAAATCTGATAATCCTCTTTTACGTTGGTAAAGGTAGTGATGATTACAAATATGAGAAACATGCTGAAGCCGACAAGAATGGCATGGCTCACAAGCTCTGCCTGACCTAAACTAAAAGTACGTCGCTTTGTGCAACGACTCATGTGACTGCCCTTCATCACTGTCTTATTTTTTCCCATCAAAATCCTCATCACATTTCCTTACTTATCTCACCACTTCCAAAGTTAGATTAGGTATGTTCCTGTTGTTAACGCCGCTGTTCCTTATGCGCAGCTGACCTGTTCCTGACCAGTCTGTGCTGCTGTCTATATCTATGTTCGTGTACTCAAGCCGGATAAAGAGCGGGAACACTATCGGCGATGTCGTAATAAAATTTCCAAAGGTCGACGAGACCATGCGGAAGGTGTCTATCATACTAAGCTTGTTTTCAACATCAGTGTAGCTGCCGTTCGTCACTGCGAAAAGAAACCTGTTGTCGTCGCCTGCCTGGGTCGCCTGCAGCAGATAGTGAGTTGAATTGTAGCTGTTGTTAAAGCGCATGTTAAGCAGTGTGCCGGCTGTGACGAGGGCTGCCGTAGTATTTCCCTGCGAAGACGAGATATAATTTTTGCTCGTAAAGACAAGGCTCGTCGGCTCTGACAAGCCATAGGTATAAAGATTATAGACTTCTTCAGCAGACAGTGACCTGTTGTATATGACAACTTCATCAATAGTGCCGTTGAAATTATAACTACTTGAATCATATCTTCTTCCTATCAAAACAGTGCGGTTCGTCTGAATAAATTTTCCAGAAGCATCTACGGATTTGTCCAGTGCACCGTTTATATAAAGCGAAATAACAGAGCCGTTATAAGTTCCGACCAGATGGTACCATGTGCTTGAATCCAATACCATGTCGCTGCTTGCCCTGTCCGGGCTTGTGGTGCCTGTTACAAGGAACTCAGGTTTCCCTGTAGCTGCGTTGAATCTTAATTCATATCCATCATTGACGCCGCCGCCTGTGGTAACTATCATGCCATAACTTTTTGTTGGCGTTGGCGTATTGATCCACGCAGCTACGGTAATGTTGTTGCCAGTCCAGTCGACGCTGCCGCTGTAGCTGACATTAATAAAATCATCAATCCCGTCAAAGCTGCAAGCGTTATTGACATGACCCGTCACACCCGTGCAATTCGGACCATTCGCCACTCCATTATTGCCATAAGCAGACGAATCAAGAGTGGAGTTGTCAAGGTGCATTAGCAGAACAACAGAAGAATTCGCCGTATTTCCGCTGTACGTTGTGTCGTTAACGCGTATGGTATTGTTGGTGCCGCCGACATTCAGCGCCAAGTTCATAGTAACCGTGTGCGCCGCCGCGACACCAGCTAGCAGCAAAACAACTATAAGCAAATACTTCATATTACACCCCCTTCTTTAATTGCTTTTGAAAGTTTTTTACTGGGATTATATGTCCAGACATAACCTTCCTTTGTATTGATAACAAGCCCTCTTTCTTCCATGTAATCTAGAATAAGATTCAGTGTTTGGTGCATTATCTTAACATCAATTCTACGCTTGATTTCACTTTTATTTATAGGATCTTTTGCATTTCGGATAACTTTTTCTATCATCAAAATCGTCCTAAGAGTCGGAAAATGAATTACTTTATTGTCTGCGGACAGATCTATCTGAAATTCAATATCGTTTTTTATTTTTGATAGCATTTCATTGCCTTTATTTTTATATAAGTCTATATAATATATAAAGTTATCTAAATAGAGGGAAATCTTTTTATACTAAATTAAACATATGTATAACATAAGTTTAACAAGGTGATAGCTATGGCGGAACTGAAAGTAAGAAAAATAGGAAATTCACTAGGCGTAATCTTCCCGATTGAAATGGTTAGAGAGAAAAACCTAAAAGAAAACGAAAGAGTTTTTGTTAATGTGGCCAAAAAAGGTGACTTGAGCAAGTTATTTGGAACATTAAAATTCAAGGAAAGCAGTCAAAAAATAAAGGATGATATACGTAAGGGTTGGGACTAATGTATTTTTTGGACTCCTATGCTTTCATAGAAATAATAAGAGGCAATCCAAATTATTCAAAATTTAAAAATACAGAGATTGCAACAACAAGACTAAATTTAATGGAGGTTTATTACAAGATTCTAAAAGAGTTCGGACGCAAGGCTGCAGACAAGTTTTATGAAGAAACTGTAAAATATTGCGTAAATATAAATGATGACGTAATCAAAGAATCTATGTCGTTTAGACTGCAAAACAAATCAAAAAACTTGTCTTATATTGATTGCATTGGTTATGTCCTTGCTAAAATGAACGGCTTGAAATTTCTTACAGGAGACATACAGTTCAAAGCAATGGAAAATGTGGAATTCGTGAAATAATCAAAGACTGTTTCTCTTTGATTAATTATCGCAAAAAGTATTTATTAAAAATGCAAAAATTAGCTATCATGCGCCTATGGTGCAGTTTGTTAGCTGCGAATAGAAAGCCGGTGTGTAAAGCTCGGTGTAGGCTGTATTATTGTACACGGTCGTCGGATACTTTATAATGCCTATCTGCTGGCACTGCGCCTCATTGGCGCCATCACAGGAAACAAACACCTTATATGAATAAGTTCCGAGTGCCTGAAGCTGCTGCAGCGTTGCTGTGTCATTTACCTGCCCGAGTATGCGCACGCCCTTTATCTGCAGGCATTCTGCGAATTTCCTCTCTATGTTGAGGAATGACAAGTAAGTGTCAGAGCTTACAAGCGTGTTCGTGAAGAGCTTTCCATCCTTTGTCACAAAAATGTCCTGTGTTGTCGACTTGCCGGTAGGGTCATTGAACCGGACAACCATCTTGTATATGCCATTNNCTCAAGCCATGCCTTACTCCGTCATTACGAGACTGCCAAATATTTTTCTGTATTTGCCTATTTTTGGGTTGTCAAGTCTTGATATGAAATCGAGCAGTTTTTTATTAAAATCCTCCGCAACTTTTATTGAATCTATAACGTCTTTTTTAGCTATCTGAAAATCCGCATAGTACTGCTTGTCTATTCTTTCCTTTTTGGCAAAAGAAATATCTTTGTTGTCTACAGTATCTTTGCAGAGGCAAGGTTACTTTCTGATTTCGCAATATATGAATCTTTGATTGCTTCGCTTGGCACTATCATCTGCAGTTTGCTTTCCTTGTGAAGCTTATTCAAAAAATTTATTCTTTTCATAGAATTCTTCCTCTCCTTTTATAACGACATGATTAATTTCTATCTCTCTTATCAATGGGTTCTGTTTATCATACTTCCCTATCTTTATGCTCAGCCTCGAGTCTGTCAGCATTAATTCTTTCCTGAGATTCCTGTCGTCAGTTTCTATGTAAATATCTACGTCGCTGTCTTTAGTAGCCGAATTTTTGGCATAGGAGCCGAAAAGAACTGCGAGCCGTACTCTTTTTTCTTTACGGATTTTTTCAATAATGCCTCGCAAGGTGGGGTATTTGGTTAATGTCTGTATCAGCTTATAATTTTCGGCCATCAGTACATAGGCCAACGCCTCGGTTGTTTTTTTCAGGAAATACGACTTGTTTTTTCCCTCCAGTACAAAGTCAACAACATTCGACCGCGCAAGCTCCTTTATTTTCCTCGATACGAGCATGTGGTTTGTTCCGAGGCTCTGCGCCATCCCGCGGGCGTGGTTCTTGCCCCGTAGAAGCAGCAAGACTGTTTCCATCTTGTAATCTTTTTGTTCCATGTGTAACATTAATGTTACAATAAGTATTAAAGCCTTCCGTCCTGCTTATTTTATCTTCACTTCCAGCGCCGCAAAACGTTCCGTGAGTTGGGCGTTCTATGTTTTCAGTTCCTCAACAGCATTAGCAACGTTCCCCTCACCGACATTAACAAACACGAGTATCTTCCCGCACTGCTGCAAAGAACTGCCAGTTCTTTGAGCTTTCGAAGAAGCTTTGCTCTTCAGAGATGTAATTACCGCATTTGCTAACTTTAAATATTTATGTGTATTATGTGTGATATGTGAGGTGAATTTAATGCCAAATATAACATTGTCAGTCCCGGAAGACATGAAGCAGAAAATGGATGAGTCAAAATTCATAAACTGGTCAGAAGTCGCAAGGGAAGCTATACGAGAAAGGCTTGCGGAGCTTGCTTTATTCAAATCTATAGTTGCAAAAAGTACGCTAACAGAAAAAGACGCGATAGAGATAGGCAACAAGATTTCGAAATCTATGCATGAGAAATACAAGAAAAAATATTCGGGGCTGAAATGAATGATCATTGTAGTTGACGCGAACATCATTTGTTCCGGCATGTTGTCAAAAGGCAAGACAATAGACCTGCTATTTTCAGATAAGATAGACCCTGTAGCTCCGGAACTGATATTTTCCGAGTTCGAATCACATAAGGCAGAAATTTTGGAGAAGTCAAAGCTACCGGAAGAGGAATTTAATACTGTGTTTGCGTTACTCAGGAAACGGATCAAAGTGATTCCTTCCGACGAATTCAAGGACAAACTTGCCGAAGCGAATAAAGCATTATTTCCACATACCAAAGACACGGAATATGTGGCACTGGCATTGAAGCTCAGATGTCCGCTTTGGTCAAAAGAGAAACTACTGAAAAAGTTGAGTATAGTGGAAGTGCTTGATGCAAACGAGATCGAGAAAAGGTTTTGTCTGTAGGCTCCTTTAATTTCCATTGTTTTTTCCAGTCATATATTGAGAACTTTGATTAACCCCATAATTTGTCAAAGTTCACAATAAGGGCTTTGAATGAAACATATATTATTCAAAGTCCTCTATTCTCTGTGTCTGTAATTTTCGTATCAGTTTATTTTACCTTCGCTTCCAGCGCCGTGAAACGCTACATCAAATTTCACTTATCTCGGTCTGCCTTGCTTGCTCATCCTTTATTAGAACGAATTATAGCCTCAAGAACAGTTATGCGTTCCTGTATCTGCTGGTTCTGTTGGGAAA
>DUFR01000051.1 GCA_013331845.1 Candidatus Aenigmatarchaeota archaeon
ATTTAAATTATACTTTTATCGCGTTAATCGTTGTACCTCTTGGCTTTTGTCTCCAGATAAATATGGAGATAACGTATTAAAAGAAATGTTTACTATTATTTCCGTCTTGACCATTTGACAGCTTCTTCGACATCTCTTTTCTTGATTTTCTGTTTATTGAATTTCTCTGACACCTCTTTCGAAAGAGATTTGAATTTCTCTTTGTTGTTTGACGCGCTCATACATTGAATAGCATATGCTAAGTTTAAATACTTATATAAACTTATATAAATGATGAAAAATGACATATTGCACTACCCGAGACTTGACACGGTGATAATGGTAGAAGAGACAATACGAAAATTGAAGTACTACCCGACCAAGACGGAACTATGGAAAGCGTTGCCAAAGAAGGTAATGTACCAGACATTCTCCATGATACTGGATTATCTGATTAACCTGAACAAGATAATAATAGGCAAGGACGGGCGAATAGTCTGGGTCTGGAATCCGGAACTGATAAAAAAGATTACGCAAAAAGGGCTGATTCTCAAATGACCGACATATTTGTGGGATTCGTAGACGAAAAGACCAGAAAGGAATATGAAAAAGCCAAGCAGGAGGACCCGAAACTTTTCACTTTCCTTGAGAGAGCTACGGACGACTTGAAAAAGAGCCCGGAAAGCGGGACAAAAATTCCAAGGAAGTTCTGGCCAAAGGAATATGTGAAGAAATACAAAGTGGACAATTTATGGAAATACGACCTGCCAAATGCCTGGCGGCTGATTTATACAATAGCCAAGGACGAGGTCATGATAATGGCAATCATACTGGAATGGTTTGACCATAAGGATTATGAGAGAAGATTTGGGTATTGACTTGAATAGTGGTTGGATGAGTAAGTTTTCATGGGAAAAGGCTACTGAAGAAGTGATAAGGAAGAACAGGGAATTTCTGATAGCTCTGGGCAAAAGAAAGAAGGACAGGTAATGTTGCTGTTTTACTGATTTTCGTTGGTGCAGTAGCTATTTGATTGTAGGACAAACAGTAGTTTTATTTTACCACGTCTGAAACTACATTAGGCAGCGTCCGGACGAAGAGATAATCGTAAACAGGGAAGATGTACTGGTCTATGACGCCTGGGAACTTTGTTTTGATCTGGCGTATTAACAACTCCATATCTTTCAGATTCTTTACATAAATTTCGCATATTATATCAGATTCTCCTATTTCTTCTGTGGTTGAAGCGATATTTTGGTTGAAAGATAGGTAGCCAAGCAGCTTTTCCTTGATTATAGGATCGGAGATTGAAAGAAATACCCTGTACTGGCTGAATCCATAGAAGGACGTATTGATTTTTACACTATAACCTGCAATAATACCCTTTTTCTCCAATACTTTTAGCCTGTTCTTCACAGCTACGGATGTCAGTTTGACTTTTTTTGCTATATCAGACAACGGCGTGCGGCAATTTTTTGAGATTTCAGCAAGGATCTTCAAATCTATTGAATCTATTTTTTCATTGCCACGATTCCCTATGGTTATGCTGTCCCTGTCATCTGACGAATAAAGAAAGTTATGCTTGAATTTAATTCTTTTTGCAGTTACGGCAACGGTCTTTCTTTGTATAATCGAGCCGAATCTCTTCATGAAATTATCTTCTATTTTTCTGTAATCACTCATGTTCTTTGTCCACAGTATAATTAGGAAGTCCCAATGTCCAATAAGTTTTATTATAGCACTTGTATTGTCGATAGATTTCATGTAATTAACAATATCAGCTTCTGTATTTTCTGCCATCGTCCTGCACTTTACATAGAGAAGAAGAGGCTCAAACCCTAGGCGAGCCATATCGACGTATGCGTAAAACTGTTTCAATACGCCGTTTTCAATGAGGTTTTTCATCCTGTAACTGACTACTTCCTTTGACATTCTCGTTTTCCTCCCTATTTCTGTCAGGGATATCCTTGCGTTTACGTCTAATGCACGCAATATCTTGGCATCCTTGTTATCAATTGATTTATCGTCCATTTTAACATAATAAATTTTAGTGCATATAAAGATTTGTTTTGTCAAAATTTTTCTCTGATAATTTTATCTAAGTATAAAAACATAATAATAGTGGTTCATATGATAGCGACTGCAATTCCGGAAGAGTACAGGAAATTCAGGTATCTATGGGAAAAACAGGACGCATATTATTTAATAAGAACAGGGGTTGTGGAGTATGGATGAAAAAACTGGAAACTGGCTAAAAAGCTTGTACGCGGATGCCGAAAGAGTATACGGACAAATGCCTGTAAAAGGCAAGCTATTCGAATCGTTGAGAGTGTATGAATGGGCAGGACGCTACAAGGATGCAGCAGAACTGTGTCTTGTTGGCGGTGTAGACGAATGTGGCCTGCGTTATCTAAGGAAAGCTGAAATGTACTCTGAAGGAGCTGAAATTGCCGGAGCTCTTGGACTAGGCTCGGCTGAACATTTTAGAAACGCAGCGGCGCTGAAGCCTGACGAGGCAAAGGTATACATGGATGGCATATACGTGCAGCCTATGACTGCTGCGCAATGGATGACGAGTGGATAAATATGCAAATTCCAAGAAGAGACGAAGGTATGTTAGTGGCATGTTTGGAAGAAGCCAAAAGATATGTCGACCTGATACATAGACAGGACTATGATCCGGAGAGAAATGCAAGAAATGTCATTTCCTATCTAGAACAAGCAGAACTCGTATGCTACAAACCAGAAGGCGAATTCAAGAAAAGTCTGCAAGAATATGAAACGCTGATGGCTGACGTAGTCAAAACAGCATTGAACAGTGCATGCGGAAGGCATATGACGGAGCAAAATACGTCAGTCACAAGGGATGCCCAGAAAGCAATGGACATGTTGCCGAGCTATGCTTCGATTACAAAACTAAAAGTAGGTCATTATTTGACAATAGATGGTAAAAATGAGTGATTTCGAAGAATACGCCAAGAAGGCAATGGACGCAGTAGTCGCAAGTCACCAGCATGACCACCCGCTGTATAGAGAAACGGGCATTGCTGGTTCTATTGTGGATGCTGAGAATAGGCAGGCAGCATTTGTTTTAATGGAACAGATTGATACGGACAGGCTTAGCCATGAAGACGAAGGATGGCTTGGAGACCAATACAGATATTCTGTCTGGTATTTAGTGGAAGGTCAAGGACCAAGACAACTTTTTGAAGACCATGCTTACATTCGACCAAGAACAGCAAGTATGATGACATCTCCACCTTCAAGAGGCAGAGATGCGACTATTTACCTGAAGGAATTACTACCCGATGGCGTTGTTGTTGAAACCACGCCCAAAGATGCAGAAGGCGGGATGTATTCTAAAGTGAAATTAAAAGTTGGGCTTGATGGAAAAGTAGGAGAGCCAGAAATGGATTTCATGGAGCAAGCGGAAAATCTTGTAAAAAGAGTTGCACCAAAGCTTGGATATGATTATATAAGGGGATCGGTCAGGCTTGAAGGGAGATATGTAGCGGCTATAACATATGGAACGGAAAACGGTTCCACGTACGGCTATGATACGCAGTATCTTGTATGGAAGACAGCAGATGGAAAGTTGAGACATAGAGAGCTTTTGCGCACAGAGGATTACAATTGCGTAATGGGAATCAAAGAAGAAGGAAATCATATCATTGTAGATACTGGAAAGAGCAAATGCCAAGCGGACATCAAGAGTCTTGGCATCGAATAATATGGAGATTGGTTTAATGTCGAGACTTCAGAAAATAAGGAAGTTGCTTGAAGAAAAAGCAGAACCTGCAAGGCCTGGAATGAAGGCTTTCGCAGAGGAGCTTTACGCGAATGAGAAAACCGGGACATTAGTTTATCATGTTTTCACTCCTAATTCTAGTCTGCCTCATCCAGTTACAGAATTTATAACCTGGGCATATTTTTTGGTTGGCAACGAAAAAGGGTTTGATGATACACGCACTTATGTGGCATCTGAATCACACCTTAATGTTGGTAAAATAACAGAAACTAGGAGAAGCGTTGTAATCCCACTGCAAGGCTATGAAACTACATATTTCGGTATAAGGTTAGATGTGAAGGAAACTGTACGTTTCAAGAAAAGTGATTTTAAGCCTTACAGCGATGCAGATAAAAAATAAGATTTCGACTCCGACTTATATGTGCTTACATATATGTCCAGCGACTTGGTCTATATTGTGTAGGAGCATCAGCCCTCTGGCCATACAATTATAAAACCTGTCTGGCATTGTAGAATTAGAGGCGAGTGTTCAATATAGGGAGGCTCAAACTTTTATCGCGTATTTGCCAGGT
>DUFR01000043.1 GCA_013331845.1 Candidatus Aenigmatarchaeota archaeon
GGTGTAAAAATGGTCACAAAAAAGAAAGAAGAATCTGATATTGATATATTCCAGAGCAACCTGGTTCCAAAGCATGAAATACTTGGCGGTGAGGAAAAAGCAGAACTTTTGAAAAAACTTAACGTTTCTCTCAAGCAATTGCCGCGCATAAAGGAAGACGATCCTGTAATAAAAATGATTCAGGGGAAACACGGCGATGTGGTCAAGATAACAAGAAAATCCATGGTTGCGGGCGAATATAATTATTACAGAGTGGTTGTTTAATTAATTATGGTGAAAAAATGGAAGAATACAAAGCACTTTTGCGATCGTTCAAGAAATCCATAGGTTTTGTAGACCATCAGATAACATCGTTCGATGAATTCATAGACACACGAATACAAAAGATAATAGACGAGATCGGTGAGATTGAACTGGAAACACCAGAACTTGCGGAATTCAGAATAAAACTCGGCAAAGTAAGAATACCAAAACCTATTGTAAAGGAAGCGGACGGCGCCACACGGCCAATAACGCCAATGGAGTCACGCATCCGGGACCTGACATATTCTTCTCCTATTTTTGTTGAAATGGTACCTGTCATAAACGGTGTTGAGCAGGAGCCGCAGGAAGTTAAACTAGGCGACCTGCCAATAATGCTCAAGTCAAAACTCTGTATTCTTGACGGCATGACACGTGAAGAACTTGTGGAAAGCGGCGAGGATCCTGACGATCCCGGCGGCTACTTTATAATAAACGGCACAGAACGCGTAATAGTCATGGTTGAAGAAGTGTTGTCAAACCGACCGATAATCGAGGAAAAGAACGGCCTTGAAACAGCGCGCATCAACAGCGAATCATCCGGCTTTGTCCAGCGACATACCATAGAACGCAAGAATGGAATAGTAACAATATCATTTGCAAACCTGAAGAAACTGCCAGTTGTCGTGCTCCTGCGCGCGCTTGGCATGGAAACAGACAAGGAAATTGTCGAGGCAATAGCAAAAACAGATGCCGAAAAACAGGAAATATACTTTAACCTTTACGAATTTGACGTCAAAACACCAGAAGACGCAAAAGAGTACATAGGCAATAAACTAAGGATACCGCAGAAGGAATACCGCGATAAGAGAATAACAGACATAATGGACAAGTACCTGCTTCCGCATCTGGGCCAGAAAAAAGCTGACCGGCCAAAAAAGAGCGTCTATCTTTCGCAGGTAATCCGCAAGGTTCTCAAGCTCGGGCTGGAAGATATAGAAGAGCAGGATATAGATCACTATGAAAACAAGAGACTGCGCATGGTCTCGGATTTCATGGAAATCCTGTTCCGTTCCATACTTCTTGGAAAATACGGCCTGGTGTCAAGAATAATATACTCTTATCAAAAATTAGTCAAAAGAGGCAAGATGCCTTCGATAAAATCAATAGTAGAATCTGATTACTTAACAAAGAGAATCATATCACACATGGCAACTGGCCAGTGGATTGGCGGTCGTACAGGTGTTTGCCAGCGTCTTGAGAGGACAAACCATGTAAGAACCATTGCGCATCTGAGAAACGTCATTTCTCCGCTTTCTGCGTCACAGGAACATTTTGAGGCGCGCGCTTTGCATGCCACGCACTGGGGCCGATTATGTGCGGAGGAGACGCCAGAAGGCGTGAATATCGGATTACGTAAATATCTTGCGCTGTTCGGCGTGATAACAGAAACGAGCAAAGACGTAGACACGGTCAGGGAGTTCATCAAAAAAGAAGCAACGCAGGACGGCATCATAATATTCCTCAACGGCGAAATAGCAGGAAACACAAACAAGCCGGAAGAATTTGTCAATAAACTAAGACACAAGAGACGCACTGGCGGCCTGGATCCGCACATAAGCATAGTTCATGTGCCTGAGTTCGAAGAGGTTCATATTAACACAGACTCTGGCAGACTCCAGAGACCACTCATAGTTGTGGAAAACGGAAAATCAATGCTGACCCATGCCCATGTCGAAAAGCTTCAGACAGAAGAAATAACATGGCACAACCTGATAAGAGAAGGCGTAATTGAATATCTTGATGCGGAAGAAGAAAATAATGCTTTTGTTGCTATAAGGAGCGATGCCATAACAAAGGAGCACACGCACCTGGATATAGATCCTGGCGTAACGCTGGGCTTGTCAGCATCGCTGGTGCCTTTCGCAGCACACAACAGAGGCGACCGAGTAAATTTCGGTGCCAAGATGTCCGGGCAATCACTGGGAATCTTTGCAACAAACTACATGATGAGAACGGATACGAAATCGGACGTCCTTATTTATTCACAAGTTCCGCTGATCAACACCGTAGTCGGCGAGGAAGTGGACATGGACAGCCATCCGCAGGGCCAGAACATAACAATTGCCATCATGAGTTTTCATGGCTACAACATGGAAGACGGAATAGTTTTTAACAAGGCTTCGCTTGAGAGAGGTTTCGGCCGCTCGGTATTCTTCAGAAGCTACGCAACAGAGGAAAAGAAATACTGGGGAATCGAAAAGGATGAAATAAAAATTCCTGACAAAGCTGTTAATGGTTATAGAACCGAAGAGGCTTATGCAAACCTGGGGCCAGATGGCATAGTCAACCGGGAGACTTCAGTAGAATCAGGCGACGTGCTCATAGGAAAAGTATCGCCACTCCGTTTCTTTGGTCCTGTGGAGAGCTTTATGGTGGAAACGGAAAACCGCCGCGAAACCAGCGAGACAATAAGACATGGCGAGGAAGGCGTAATTGACAATGTCATAATCACGGAGACGATAAGCGGCAACAAACTTGTAAAGATAAACGTCCGCAGCGACAGGATACCAGAGCTGGGCGACAAGTTTGCATCAAGACACGGACAAAAGGGCGTAATCGGACTCATAGTTCCTGAAGAGGACATGCCTTTCACCGCTGACGGCATAACGCCGGACATAATTATAAACCCACATGCCATACCGAGCAGGATGACGCTGGGTCAACTGCTGGAGATTATAGCAGCAAAAGCTTCATCTCTCTCAGGGAAGGATATTAACTGTTCGGTTTTCAATGAAGTAAGCGAGGACACTATAAGAGATATGCTCAGCAAGCTTGGCTTCCGCGACGATGGCAAAGAGGCCATGTATGACGGAACAACGGGCAGGACACTCGAGGCCAGAATACTTATCGGTCCGTGCTACTACCAGAAACTGCACCACATGGTTGCAAATAAAATACAGTCTCGTGCACGCGGACCTGTGACGCTGCTCACAAAGCAGCCTACAGCAGGACGCGCAAAGCAGGGCGGACTGCGACTGGGAGAAATGGAAAAGGACTGCTTAATAGCGCATGGAGCTGCGCTGCTGCTCAAAGAGCGCTTCAGCAGCGACAAGTACAAGATACCCATATGCGACAAGTGTGGCCTTGTGGCTGTCGAGGATTTCACCAAGGGCAAGAAATACTGTCCTGTGTGCAAGAAAACAAAAATCATAGACGTTGAAATGTCCTATGCATTCAAGCTCATGCTGGATGAACTGAAGTGNNTTTCTTTCAACTCGAAGAAACCGTAGGTTTCTTGAGTCTTGAGAAAGCTTTGCTTTCTCCAAGAGAAAGGGATCGATTATGAACACAATAAAAAGCGTTGAATTCGGCTTCATGTCGCCGAAGATCATAAAGGAAATGTCTTCCATAAAGATAGAACATGCTGAGCTGTACGATCCGGACGGTTATCCGATAGATGGCGGCCTGACGGATTTGCATTTGGGTGTGGTTGATCCTGGTCTTCGCTGCAGAACATGCGGCGGAACAATCGGACAGTGCCTGGGTCACTTCGGCTACCTGGAACTGATAAAACCTGTTGTCCATCCGCTCTATGGAAAGAAAATCTACATGATACTCCGCTCGATATGCCGAAAATGCTCCAAGCCGCTTGCCCATGATGATGATGTAAAGCAGATGAAGAATGCGCTCAATGAAATATACAAGAAAAAGAAGGCGACCTGCCCGCACTGCGGCGAGAAGCAGAAGGAACTGGAATTCCAGAAACCAACTTCCTACAGGGAAGGCAAAGTCGAACTTACAAGCGAAGAGGTGCGTCAACGTTTGGAAAAAATGACCGACGAAGACGTCAAGCTTATGAAGATCGATGGCGGCAGACCTGAGTGGTTTGTGCTAACAATACTTCCAGTGCCGCCGGTAACCGTGCGTCCATCAATAACACTGGAGACAGGCGAAAGATCAGAGGATGATCTTACGCATAAGCTTGTTGACGTGGTAAGAATAAATGAAAGGCTTCGCAAAAATCTGGAGATAGGCGCGCCTGATTTCATAATAGCAGACATATGGGAACTGCTTCAGTATCATATTTCTACCCTGATGAGCAATGAGATATCTACTTTACCGCCGGCACGCCACAGATCAGGAAGAGCATTGAAGACGCTCATGCAAAGGCTGAGCAAAAAGGAAGGCCGTTTCCGCGGGAATCTTTCAGGAAAGCGTGTAAACTTCTCTGCACGTACAGTAATATCACCGGATCCGCGCATATCGATAAACGAAGTCGGCGTGCCTATGGACATAGCAAAGGAGCTTACGCTGCAAATAATACTCACAAAGAACAACATCAATGAAATGAAAAAATATGTGCTAAACGGGCCAAAGATACATCCAGGTGCCAACTACATATTACGTTCGGACGGCGTCAGGAAGAAAATAACAGACGATAACAAGAAAGACATATCTGAGGAGCTTGATATCGGCTACATAGTTGAAAGGCACCTTATGGACAATGACATAACGCTTATGAACAGGCAGCCATCGCTGCACAGGATGTCCATGATGGCTCACCGCGCAAAGATAATGCCTTACCAGACATTGCGCATAAACCTGGCAGTTACCATACCATACAACGCAGACTTTGACGGCGACGAAATGAACATGCATGTGCCACAGACTGAAGAAGCCCAGACAGAAGCAGAGATGCTGATGCTGGTTGAGAAGCACATACGCTCGCCAAGATACGGTTCGCCTATCATATCAGGCAAACACGATCATGTCACAGGCGCTTATCTGCTTACGAAAAAAGACACAAAGTTTTCCCGCAAGGAGGCTGCTGAACTGCTGTTTGCAATAGGAATAGAAGACTTTGAGCTGAAAGAAGAGTACACCGGCCGTGAAATATTCAGCATGCTGCTTCCAAAAGACCTCAATCTTGAATTCAAATCATCGGTATACAGTTCAGGTGTTGATGATGAAATGGTTGTCATAAAGAACGGCATACTCAAGAAAGGTGTTATTGATGACGATGCACTGGGCGAAAAGTCAGGAAAACTCATAGACGTCATGGAAAAAAAATACGGAAGCGAGGCTGCGCGTATTTTCATTGACCATTTAACAAGGCTCGTGCTGGATGTCGTGACGAAGAAAGGATTCAGCATATCTGTGTCAGACACGAACCTGACCGAGAAGGCGAAGAAGCGCATTGAAAAGGCCACAGAAGAATATCAGGAAAATACTGACAAGCTGATAAAAGACTTCCATGCAGGCAGGATAGAATCAACAGCCGGCATGACAAAGAAGATGGTTTTTGAAAACAGAATACTTCAGATGGGCGGCATGAGTTCGAACACTGCGGGCGAAATAGTAAAAGCCGACCTGCCGCTGAACTCTTCGGTGGTGATGGCTGTTACCGGTGCACGAGGCTCTTTTGTTAACCTAACACAGATGTGCGCCTTCATCGGACAGGAAGCTCTTGAAGGAGAAAGAATACACAGAGGCTATACAGGACGCACCACATCTCATTTCAAGCGTGGCGACATAGGACTGAAAGCCTGCGGCTACGTAAGCCATGGCTACAAGAAAGGCCTTGATCCGTTTGAATTTTTCTTCGATGCCATGAACAGCCGCGAGAACCTCATGGACAAATCACTACACACGCGTCACTCTGGATACATGGAACGACGTCTGGTTAATGCGTTGCAGGATCTGCGTGTAGAATACGACGGAACTGTGCGCGACTCAAAGAATCATATTATTCAGTTCGTTGCCGGTGAGGATGGTGTTGATCCGGCCAAATCAGACAGCGGAGAAGTCAATATCGAGAGGGTATTAGAGTAAAGGTGATAATCATGGATGAAATAACAGCATTGCCGAAAAAAATCATGGAGAATTTTGAAGCGTACTGCAAAAAGCATGGACTGAGCGGCAAACACCGGGAAGAAAAACTTGAGCAGCTCAAGAAGGCTTTTGAAAAATACAAGTATGAGCCAGGCGAAGCCATAGGCGTCATAGCTGCCCAGTCCATAAGCGAGCCTGCCACGCAGATGTCGACCTCACCTTATGAAAAAATTATATTGAAAAGAAACGGCGTAATAAATATCGTTGAAATAGGCAAGTTCACAGATGCGATAGTAGAAGAAATAGGTAAAAATATTGATGAATGGGATGTATCAGATATATCTTCTGCAGGAATTTATGTTCCGGGCATTACAGAAGAGGAAAAAGTAGAGTGGAAAAAAATTCTTGCTGTCAGTAGACATAAAACACCTAAGAAAATATTGAAAATAAATACATTTTCTGGCCGACAAATAATTGCAACAGATTCTCACTCTTTCATAACAAGACGCAATAATAAAATAGTGCCTATAGCCGGATCTGAACTTACTATGAATGACAGAATACCTGTAATGAAATATCTTCCGGAAAATTGTATAGAAACGGTAAATATTAGAGATCATATATCTAGTCCGTTAAAAGAACAATATGGACTTCTAACTTCGACGTGGAAATCCAAGCCTGTGCCAACAACTATAAAATTGGATTTCTATTTCGGATGGTTTATAGGTGCCTATTTATCTGAAGGTGCCTGCAACGGCAGTCAAATAAGCATATCGAATATAGATGAAACATTCATAACAAATGCAAAAATATTTGCTGAAAAAATAGGACTTGATTTTAAAGATAGAAAATATATAGGTGAATTTGGAAACGGCAGATCACTAATAATAAACTCAGCTATACTATCTAAATTCATAATTTCTACATGCGGTGCCGGGTCTTCCAAAAAGCATGTTCCATATTTCGCATACAGCGCCAAAGAAGAATTTGTTTCCGGGGTTTTGAAAGGTTATTTTGATGGCGATGGCAACATGCATTCTGAAAGAAATTTAATAAGGGTATCCTCAAACTCGAAAGAATTACTAGACGGAATAAGCCTGCTCCTAGCGCGTTTCGGTATATTTACTTATAAAAAAGAAAACAAACACCAATCTGGATTATTAATACCTTACAAGTACGCACCAATTTTCTTGGAAAAAATAGGCTCTGATATACCTAAAAAGAAACTAGGGCTCGAAAAAATGGCAGAAAATACTAAAGATTACTGGAATAATAAATCTCAAGATTTCACAGATATGATAAGCGGACTTGACGATTTGCTTTACAAGGTTGCAAAAAAACTAAAATATCCAACCAGATATGTAAACAATTTCACAAAAAGACAAAAAATAGGAAGAACCGCACTACACAGATATATCAATTTATTCGAAAAAATTGCAAAAGAAAAGGACATTGACATAACCCAAGAAATTAAAATTATGCGCAGAATGTTCTCTTCTGATGTAGTATGGGATAGAATAATAAGTATAGAATACATTAAACCTGATTTTGAATACGTATATGACCTCACGGTCGAAGGCACGGAAACGTTCACAACGTTTGATGGTATAATAACCCACAATACGATGCGCAGTTATACAATGGCGTCCCAGGCGGACAGACTAAGCAAAGTTACGCACGGTCTTCCGAGGCTAATAGAAATATTTGACGCGCGTAAAACATTTGAGAAGAACATGATAATCTATCTCTTGGAAGATTACAACACAAAGGACAAGGCAAAGGAAATAGCCAGCAAGATAAAGGCGCTGAAGATGAGCGACATAGTTGTTTATGATTCCATAGACCTAGTCAACCTGCAGATTGAGATGGAACTGGAGAAAGAAAGCTACAAGGACATGGTAAAGGAACTGCTGGAAAAGCACATAAAAGACTGTGATGTAGTTACAAGAGGAAAAAATATTTACATAAAGCCGAAAAAAGACAATGTCAAGAATCTCAGAAAGATAAAAAGCAAGGTAATGAAACTTCATACTCACGGCGTAAAGGGCGTGGACAATGTTGTCGTCATAAAAGAAGAGAATGACTGGATAATACAGACCACGGGAACAAATCTCAAAAAAATACTCAAGGTCGACGGCGTGGACATTGCACGCACAAAAACGAATGATATTTATCAGGTTTATGATGTCCTTGGTGTTGAGGCCGCACGCAACATGATCCTGAACGAGGCAAAAGAAACACTGGATGAGCAGGGCCTGGATGTAGATGTAAGGCATCTGATGCTTCTTGCTGATATGATGACCTTTGACGGAACAATAAAAGACATAGGCCGCTACGGTGTTTCAGGCAAAAAAGCCAGCGTGCTTGCGCGTGCGAATTTTGAAGAAACAAAGAAACACTTGGTAAACGCCTCGTTCTATGGAGAAAAGGATAAACTGGAAGGGATAATTGAGAATATTCTTGTAGGCCAGATAGCTCCGGTCGGCACCGGAATGGTTGAACTGGCCATAGACATGGAAAAAATGAATAAGATGCGAAAACCGAAGGAGTAATTAAAATGGCAAAAGATGACAAAATGATAATAGGCGCCAAGCAGATAATCGCCGAGATAAAGAGCGGCAAGGTAAAGAAAGTTGTTGTTGCGAAGAATTGTCCCAAAGCTCTCACGGAAAAACTGGTTAATGTAAAGGTGGAGACATTTGACGGCGACCAGGTACAGCTTGGCACAAAACTAGGAAAACCGTTCCCGATTGCCATGGTTGGCTTCAAGGACATATACAGTGAGCTAAAATAAGGCTTTTCTTTGAAAAAGAAAATCCTTAAGGCAAAAGAAACATATTAAGTGGAAAGAGATTAATCAAAGAGGATAATATGAAAGTAACTCTAGACCAGAACGCTATCCAGTCAATGAACATATTTCAGACCCTGACCGGCGCTTCGGTAGTGGACTCCATAAGCGAAGATGACGAAATCTATTTTGTTATTGCCCAGGGCCAGTACGGCTCAACAGTCGGCAAGAACGGTTCAAAAATAAAAAATGCCGAGCGGGTTTTCAAAAAAAACATAAAAGTTTTTGAATACGCAGAAACTCTGGAAGATTTTGTAAAAAATGTCATCCCCGGGATGCAGGAATTCTCGCTGAAGGATAATGTTATAACAGTAAAAATCAAGCCCTCGGAAAGAGCCCGGGTAATAGGCAAAAACGGCAGAAACATCAAGGTGATAAACAAGTTCCTGCAGCGNNATGGCAGGCGAATTTGCAGCAAGAAAACTGAAAAGAGACAGAAAGAGATACAAGTGGAAACAGATCAAGTATAGAAATAGGATTCTCAAGCTGAAAAAAAGAAAGGATCCTTTGGAAGGCGCTCCACAGGCCAAGGGCATAGTTCTTGAGAAGCGAATAGTGGAGCAGAAGCAGCCTCACTCGGGGCTTATAAAATGTGTTCGTGTCCGCCTCATCAAAAACGGCAAGCAGATAACTGCACACGTTCCAAGAACAGGCGCAATAAATCACGTATCAGAGCATGACCAGGTTGTTGTTGAGGGCATTGGAGGCAGCCAGGGCGGCGCAGTC
>DUFR01000050.1 GCA_013331845.1 Candidatus Aenigmatarchaeota archaeon
GCTACAAGCGAAACGCCTTTCAAACAGACTACGCTAGATACGGTGCATACCACTTTCCTTAAGACAGTGGTTGCATCGTGTAAACAAACTTTGTATTGTGGTGCCACAACATTTATGCGATGGAAACAAAGTTTGTTTCACAAAATAATTCCTTCACTGACCAAGCTCAAGCTGCCGCCATTGAATATTAAACTCAAAGCAGAAACTTCTGGTAAAAGCAAATCACCTGAAAAACACCCTGGATTAAAATTACCTTCACTTCATCTTAGCCCCCCAAAAATACACTTTACCATTCCAAAAGTAAAATTACCAAAGATAGCTGTGAAAGGAGTACATAATTTAGAAAAGGAAATAAAATATATTGAAAAGGGGTATGTGAAAGGCGCAACGCCTCTGGAACCTAAGATGAATCCTGTGATGCTTAAGGCGACCCGTGTCCCACGCCAGTATGATTATGTGCGAGCGGTTAGCTGGGTTCACCACAAAGATCCAGATGCCATAAAAATGCGTGAGAATATCATGAACCTAAGAAAAGGAATTCGGAGGATGTTGAAATGGCAAAGAAAATAATTTTTATCCTGTTATTGTTGACTATGCTGGCCTCACTGGGTCATGCGGCTTCACGAACGGATGCTCTTCTGGCGATAAACCAGTCGCAGAATGATATGAAAGAAATGATGGGGGCAGGATTTTCCGCCAACTCTGTCAACGATACCATAGGTGCCATGCGCCAGGCTCTTGAACGGGCTGACTTTGCTGAAATGCTGCGACAGAACGCGACCGGTTCCCTGGCGGAACAAGCACGGAAAGCTTTGGAAGGATTGAACTACGAGGGATTTACCTATGACAGTGTCGTGGCCTATGGTAATCAGACAGCAGTAAGAAAACAAAAGGCATTCGATTTGTATGATTCCATAAGGGCTTTGGAAATAAGGATTGACAATACTTTTGGTTTGAATCTGTCAGATGCAACGGTGCTTATTGGTCAAGCAAAAGAAGAGTTCCAGAAGGAGCACTATGACCAAGCGCAGCAATACTTGACCAGCGCCAATACTATTCTTGAGACTAAAAAGGCAGAGGCAACGACTCTTTCAGCCATGGTGGAATCAGGCAGAAGCTTCATTGAAAAATACTGGCAGGGATTACTGGGACTTATAATACTCATTATAGTTTTGTCATGGTTTGGACGGGAAAAATATAATAGACGTAACCTAAAGAAAAAGATAAGGCGTATGAAGGCGGAAAAAATCACCTTGAATCACCTGATGAAAGAAACCCAGCGGGATCGTTTTGAAACAGGAAAACTTTCTGCTCCAATATACGAAATACGCATGGACAAATACAACAAGCGAATTAACGACATCGATCAGAAACTTCCGGTGCTGGAAGTTATGCTAAAAGGAAAGAAGCTCAAGAAAAAGAACTATAATAAAAATTAGGCTTGATTTAGAATTCTTCCAGACGGTTCTTCATGATGGCAGCCGCCTTCTCGCATCCGATGGCACAGATGAATTGGGCTAGGCGCGGACCACGTAGACTATTCAGGAGAAGAACATATGTAGCCTCATAGAATTTTCCCATCTCCATGCCGTCTTCCTTTGGTATGGCGTAGAGGCGTGCATAAAGTTCTTCTTCTCCCCAGTTTTTGCTTTCAAGTTCGTATATTAATTTTTTTATGGATTTTTTCTGGCTGTCGCTTAGAGTATAGATGATTTTCTCCTCTGGAACAGTATCATTTATCCAGTTAAGGACGTAAGCAATACGCTGCTCTAGCTCTTGCTCATCTTCTTTGTTCAAATCTTCTGGAACATGACCAGTTCTTTCTAAAATATTTTTCACAACTTCTTNNAAAATTTACAAATTCAAATAAACGTTTTTGATGTTCAAGCTCTTTCTGATTGACAACTTTTACTTTTCCAAAATATACACGCTCTAACTCATCCACTTCATCCATGTAGGCTGGTATGGCGTCAGGGTCAACAACACGGCTTGTTCCTAGTCGCTTCAAAAAGAGGAGGCGCAAACTTGCAGGCGATGCGTATTTCATCCATCTTGCCGGAGTGAAGACA
The DNA here is from genome assembly GCA_013331845.1 of Candidatus Aenigmatarchaeota archaeon. Lineage (GTDB taxonomy): Archaea > Aenigmatarchaeota > Aenigmatarchaeia > GW2011-AR5 > GW2011-AR5 > GW2011-AR5 > GW2011-AR5 sp10154u. Next base: position 2,070 of record DUFR01000050.1, read on the forward strand.
TTGCCGGCGCTCTTGCTTATTTTTTTACCGCTACGCTCCGTGAATAATTCATAGAATGAATGGATAGGTGGTTCCCAGCCGAATATTTCCTTGCTGATTCGGTCGTTGCAGCGCACGCTGTCAAGGATGTCTTTTCCAAAAGCTTCGTAATTAATATTTAGTGCAGCCCATCTTGCACCGAACTCCACTTTCCATGGCAGCTTGCCATCACGTATTCCACAGGCACCGTCATGACCACAGCCTTTTACTTCTATGACCTGTCCGGTGCTGCTATTTTTTCCTTCGAAAGTCTGGTCACATTTGTAATGGATCTCTTCTTCGTCGAATCTGTACGCGCGGGTTGTGTAAATTTTACCACAGTTTTCGCAGACAGCCATATAGGGCAGTTGGGTTATGTATTTATCCTGACCTGTCACTTCGCGTATTATTTCGCCGCATTGCTTTGCGTTTTTCAAGGCAATAATTATCTGCTTATCGAGAGTGCCTTTTTCATATTCCTCATGTGCACGCAGCAGTCGAAACTCAACGCCTAGTCTGTCGAAAGCATCTGTCAGAAGCTGACCAATATGTAGTGCCATGTTTTTATGACAGCCGAACGGGTCATCTATGGTGTATACGGGCTTGCCTATTTCACTTTCAGCAACGGGAAATCCTACAGGAATTTTTCTTAGTCCATCTTTATCGTCAGAAAATGCAATGAATTCACTCTTTACGCCCAATTCTTTCAACGCCAGATTAACTACAAAGGAGCGGATGCCGTCACCGGTTGAGCCCACATGGGGGATGCCGCTTGCTCCGAGCCCCATTTCCGTACGAAAAGTAGAGACGCGGCCAAGCTTTTTCTCACGTTCCACAACTTCTTTTGCGACCTGGTCTGCCCAGAAATTTGACGACATGATATCACTTTACAAACTCAACATTATTCATAGTTTTGAATTCCTTATCTCCTGTCAGAAATTTAACATTATTTTCAATAGACATTATGTAACCGATGCAATCTACATAGCTAAGATTTTTTCCTCTGTTTAAAAACCTAAATTTTGCAGCATTTTTTATTGTCTCTTCATTGTACGATATTGCAAAATTGAGAAATACTTTGTAGTAAACCTCTGCCACATGTTCGTTGTAATTAAGCAGCAGGGCATAATAAAGCTCCAATAGGTTGAGCATGGAAGTTAGCTTGTTAGCGTTCTTGTACTTTTCATAATTGACATTGCCTTTTATGAGCTCAATTAATGCGTAGGTGTCAAAGAAAAAAGTTTTAGTCATTCCAAAGCTCCTTGTCAACATCTTTTAATATTCTGCCGGTGGGTTTCTTCCAGTCCTTGAGCGAGCCGAATACCTTATTCATGTTAATCTTTGAAGATTTTCTCAGTATTATCTCAACCTTTTGCCCATCCTTTAGATTTTCCTTTCTTACTATTTCGTTTGGTATTATCACACCAAAGGAGTTGCCCCACTTTTTTATTTTACCCTCGAGTTCAGACATATTATCACCAGTTATACAATGTATAACTAAGTATATAAAGATTAGACTAGATAGCTAATAATAAGATAAGTAGAAACTCTGTAAGAAAATGGATTGACAACTGTACTGGCGATTAATATGGTAAGAGAAAAAGTCATGAAAATTGCCGATAAGAGCATAAAAGACAATAAACGACTTCTCATTAGGCTCGCAAAGAAGTGAAGCCTCTATAAACGAAGCTTTTATTAACACTTCCCCCAAGTTATACAAATGAAATGGTTTGCGTTATCTCTAGCAGCAGGAATAATTCTCACGATGCTTTTGTCTTTTGTAGTGTCTTCAGATATCGCGCTGTTTGCAGGCTTCATAGCAGTCATATCTTTGTTGATATACAGCGACCGCAGAAAGGTGAAGCGCGAGGGCATTATCGTCATAAGAAGAACCCAGCGGGGCAGGAATTTCATAGATAACGTGGCGAAAGCATATCCAAGATTCTGGAGGGTACTATCAGTAATAGGCATCGCTGTTGGGATAATACTCATGTTTGTTGGCTCGCTTGTCCTAATAACACAAGCAATTGCTGTTATAGAAGGCGCTGCCGGCGGCGGTGTTAAGCTTCTTTTGCCTGGGCCTGTCGCAGCACCGGTGAATGCGCCGGGTGTCTTTGTCGTGCCGTGGTGGATATGGATTATCGGCATAGCTGTCGTGATAATCCCGCATGAGTTCATGCACGGCATCATGTGTCGCATTGACGGCGTAAAGATAAAATCTGTTGGCTGGCTTCTGCTTATTATCATACCGGGCGCTTTTGTCGAGCCTGACGAAGCTCAGTTGAAAAAGAAAAGCCGCATGACAAAACTGAGAGTATACGCAGCCGGTTCCTTTGCCAACATGATCGTGGCTGCTTTTGTTCTTGTTCTTGCTTTTGTTGTAACGCTGGCAATTTTCTCATCAGGCGCAGCAGTTCCCTATGGCGTGAACTTCGGCGGCACGCTGAACAACACGCCTGCTTACGCTGCTAATATGACAGGCTCAATAATTCTGCTTAATGGCATAGAAATCAGGAATCAAACAAGTCTCAGCAATGCACTGGAAAAATATAGTGCCGGTGATACTGTTGAAGTTGTAACAGCTGACACTTATTTCATTAGCGGCATCATGCCTTCTGGTATAGTTGATAAAAGCAGGACTCAACGATATAATCTTACGCTGGCTGCACATCCGGAAAGAGCAGGCGCGTTTCTAGGCATATCAGGCGTAGGACAGTCCATATTGCTTAATATGAATATGAATGTATATGCTACAGTCTCTGTGCTGCTTTTGTGGATTTTCCTGTTCTCGTTTGGAATCGGACTGGTCAATCTTCTCCCAATAAAGCCGCTGGACGGAGGTCTTATATTAGAGGAGCTGGTCGGCGGAAGAAAACGGGTTGTCAAAGTAATTTCAGTGGCGATGCTGGCTCTGTTGCTTTTCAACCTGATAGGACCGTTGTTTCTAGTGTAATTTTTGACATCAATAGATATCTATTTATATCTTGTCATCCATAGAATACAGAGTGGTAAATATGCAAAAACAAAAAGAAATCAGTGAACTCGTTTCAGCGAGACTAAGCCCGAAGGAATTGGAAGAGATAGAAAAATTGGTTGAAGAAGGATTTTACATGAACACAGCAGATTTTGTCAGGATGTCAGTAAGAGAAAAGCTTGAATCGATTAAAGTAATAAGTGTCAGAGATGTAAGCAAGGAAAAAGCAAAAAAAGAAGTTATAGAATACTTGAGGAATAACAAAAGGACTTATCCTAGCGATATTGCAGATGCTCTGCAGCTTGATTTCGATATCATTCTTGATATAATCAAAGAACTCGCAAAAGAAGGCAGAATAAAATGATTCTGAGAAATCTTGGTGACGAAATTCAAGGCGAACAAATAATCTGTTTCTATAGAAAGCGCGATCGGGAGGTTTTATTTCCAATGACGTCTGGTCATAGAGGTCTTAGGATGAAAATCAGGGGTCTGCCGGCACGGGCAATTATAGAAAAATCTGTTGAATTTGTTAAATGATTAATAGTGATTATAGCTGACCAACTTAATATTTCGGTATTACACAAGTTGGTCACATATAGTAAACCCAGTTATAATATCCGGATTATTTACTGGGTTAACTATAATATGCCAGCAGTAGCGAAGATTCTCAGCAGAGGAAGAATGACTATACCGAAGGAAATCAGGAAATATTTAGGATTGAAAGCAGGCGAAAAGCTTGTATTCATAAAAAGTCAGAATGAGCTTGTAATAAGACGAAAATATGATTCTAAAACATAGAATAAATCAATACGAAGAAAGAAAATAAGCATGTTCGGCGCAGACAAAAAATTAAGCAAATGGAATGAGTCCGATGAGCGCGCAAGATTCAGGTAAAAGGATAATTTCGGATTGCTGATTTGGACGATTTGAAAAATACATGGAGATGACAATATGAAAACAAAAAAGATCAATAAAAAATCCGATGAACAAGGAAATAAAGTTCTGGAAAGATTGGTTAGAGGCAGATACACTCAAAAGGTTAGAGCTCGTCAAAAAACTTCCTCTGCTTGATATGTGCCTAAAAATGAAGAACGAGAAAATATGGATGGAAACGTTCTCAAGTATAATTAATGGATATTTCGAAGACCTGGAATCTGCAGCTTATCTAAAGATTCATTGTTCTATAAACAATGAATCTTGGATCCCATCTTCTTTGCAGAAAAGTCGGTTGTATACAAAGAAGATGTGATACAAAAGCACGGTTAGAAAAGACTAAGCGCGACAGTTTTCAAAAATAAAAGAGGTGGTATGGCAAGCATCATGTTTATCATACTGCTCGTCAAAGCACAAGAAATTATCTATATTTTTAACCACTAAAAAGTAATATAAATACCATAGCTTTATAAGCTACGCTGCATAATAATTTCAAATACATACAGGTAATATTAAAGACGTGGTTTCATGACATTCTATATACCGAACGGCTTGGATGGGAAAGCAGTTAGCGACGGCAAGAGAGAGTTTGACGCTTATGGTTCTCATGGAATTCTTAGAGAAATGGGACGTTATGCTAAAAATTTAACAGCAGCGCTTGGTGTTGCTTACGTGCTCGCTGCGCCAGGTTGCGGCAGAAGTCCTGCATCTCCAACACCGACAACATGTAATCCTGCGTGCGTTGCGCCGCAGACTTGTATCAACAATGGCGGCAATTATAGCTGCCAGAATCCGACGCCAATTTCATCTCTTGTTATAACAAAGCCGGCGGCAAACGCGAAGCCTGCGACGCCTCTTGATATTGAATATACTTCAAGCTCTCAGGGTGCGAATCATGCTGATTTTACGATAGACAACGGCGAAGTCTATCACGACACGACGCTGGATGGAAGGTTCCAGCTTCCTGAAAAGCGACCAGACGGAACTGACATTATTTCCGGAGGCGGTCATACGCTGGCCGGCTATCTCGTGGACGCAAATGAAAACAAGCTCGCGGGAAGCGATTCAGCTGTTGCTTTTAGCGTTATTTCAGTTACAGGCGACATAACAGATAGGATTGCAGGAGGCGGGGTTGGTGGCTCTACAATAACATGGACAGGGCCGGTCACGAAAAGCGCGAGAGCGAACAGCCCGTACACGATAAACGGGCTTCCGGCAGGCGACTATGAGGTCACCATAACAGGCAATCACGTAACACACAAGAACCTCAAGGTGCCCGTCACGGACACAGGTAGCTTTCCCTTCTCGGTGCTGCAATGGAACTCGGGAAGATTCGGTGCGACTTATGACGCGACGTTTGATAATTTTTATCAGAAATTTGCTAGAGCAAGCGACCCTGTGGTTAAGTGGGTTATGGATTCTGTGAAACCGACAGAAATATATGTCACGCTGGACGGGCTTTCGCCAGCCGCAGCCACAGAATTCAGGGCAATATTTGAAGAAGTCAATAATGAAAGCACTTCTGATATTTTCTGCGGCGAGGTTGGACCGCTTCCTATAACTTATGGCTCAAGCATTGGCCTATACAAAACAAGTACAATAGTAGTGGGATTTTCAAATGACACCAGAGCAACTGGTACATCTTATGATATTTCTACATCGCCGCCGCCTTTTGGGTATGTGGTTAGGAGTGCGCATATAACATACTACATAGACGACTTTGATGATTCTATAGGTAATATACAACCCAGAATATTCAAGAAATATGCTGCGGTTCACGAATTAGCCCATACTAATGGGTCGTCTCATGCTTTCAATACTTACCCCGACAGCATAATGGGTGGCTGGTCTAATGTGACAAGACTGTCAAAAGAGGACAAGCTTGCAAGTTGCATAATAGTTAATAAGGATACACATCCAGCTAACAGAAAACCTGACACGAATCCGACGTGGGCTTACAAATAGCTGTTTTCTCGAGTTCTTTACTAAGACAAATACACTTCTGCTAATTGCTAAGATGAGCAGTTCCGCAGTTCGTAACTAAAGCAAAAATAGCTGTCGTGCGCAATAGACTGTTTCTGGCTTGCGCGAATCGCACATCTGGTAAAAACGACAGCTTACCATGCTTTTACTTTAGTCCTCGTCTCTTTTCTTAATGGCATCCTTTATCAGAACGAAAGCCGTCGCTAAAGCGAAGATGAAGATGAGCCAGGACAACGGCCGCGTGATCAACGACAGAGATTCCGCGTCGAGCCTGAGAAAGCTTATCACGTTGCCAATTGCCAGGAATATCCCTATCAGCAGAAGCGTTATTGCTGTCAGAACTTCCGGAATCCGTTCGTCCATGTTTATACTTGTAAAAGGCGGCTTAAATTTGTGACGCGCTAGAATTACACTAGTCCTAAAATATAGAAAGATTTTAATAAACGCGAATTAATAATTAGAAGTGATTGATATGCAATTACATTCAACTGTTTGGAAAGAGGGTAAAATGTACATAATTAAAGAAGTCTATACAGGCGTCACTACACAGGGCAGAACAATAGAAGATGCTGTAGAAAATATGAAAGAGGCAGTACAGGTTTATTTGGAAGAATTGCCCAAAGTCATAACTGAATGATAAAAATAGATTTAAATATTTCTGGATGGAAACATAATTATGGAAATGGTAACAATCCCGAAGGCGGAGTACAATCGTCTGAAAGAGATAGAAAAAGTAGATAAAGCATTACTCGAAGATATAACTCAAGGAATTAAAGATGTTGTTTCCGGAAAAATCAGGGAAGTCTAAAGGCTCTTTACGAGCTTGTTTATTTCTTCTTTATATACAGACAAATGAGAAACAATGAAGTCTATATCGCGTTGTTGAGCTTTCTTGTTGGTAATCGTAACAAGGAACACTACTGAATGTTCTTCATAAACAAGAAATAACAGTCTATTGCCGTCAAATTTCTTTTCCCTGAAAAACCTATATCCTAATGGCTTTCCACTAAACGGCTCCTGCTTAAGATGTTGCTCAAATTTTTCAACTCTTAATATATCAGATTTATCAAGCATTTTCAATTTCTTATCGTACCACTCAGACCGGAAAACACGGAACATATAATTAGTTTGTTTTACTAACTTTTAATTGTTTTATTCCTTAATCACGCCTACATCACAGGATTTTTTTAAATTTATATATGACTCGCACCCATAGATTAGCTTAGTATGGTGTGGAAAAAAGGTTACATCGGGCTATCTGTATCTTTAATTTTGTTAGCAGCGCTGTTTCTTTATACAGAGCCTGCTGCTGCTGCATATAATTGCAACGGAGGCGGTGCTTGCTATTATTGCTATGACCAATATGATATGTGCAGTGATTACCAGAGCGGATATGATAAATATGCCTATAATGGCTGTCCGATCGGCTGCTCCGAATGCACGCTAATATCTGAGTGGTGTTGTAAAAGTATTTATTATGGGGCCGCATTATATGGATGCAACACTGGTTATTGTGGTGATGGTACATGCGACTCTGGTGAGGACGGCTGGAACTGTCCATTATATCCTGACGGCTCTGGCGGCGGGGACTGCGACTGTAAACCAATCGGCCGCACTTGCAACTACAACGGCGTGTTTGAGCACTACGCAAACTGCGGAGGCAAACAGATAATTGATGACTGCGTTGATGTTTTGGGTCCGCTTGGATATTGTGATAATGGTGAGTGTAAAAAACGTAACCCATGCGAAGGTGTGACCTGCAACTCGCCGCCTTCATCTTATTGCTCTGGAAGCAGCGTCGTATATTATGATTCTCCCGGCACATGCTTCGACGGCTCGTGCAAATATTCCACAAGCAGTTACAACTGCCCGACGTCTGGATGCAGCGGCAGCACGCGCCAAAGCGGTGGATGCAGCGGCGGCAGCTGCTATATGGACAACGTTGAAAATTGCGGCAGCGACTACTGGGGCTGTCAGGACGGCGACACGCGTGCGTATCGGTCACAGGGATGCTCCGGCGGCAGCTGCTATGGAAGCTGGTCACAACAATACAGCTGCAACAACAAAAACAGCTGGGTTGACACATCAGGATGCTATGGGTCGTGCAGCGGCACAACTATTGTCAGCTTGAAGAACCAGGAATATCGTGATTATTATTGCTCATCAGGCAACTGTGACAGCTATTCCAAGACAGACACCCGGACAACGACATGCAGCACAGGAGAAAACTGTGCAGGCAGGAACGGTTGGTACAATTCAGGGGGAGCATATCCAGCGTGCTCCGGTGGCTCTGCATGCACCGCGCAGAACCAGGAATACAGGAGCTACACGTGCTCCGGCGGAGGATGCACTTATTCTGTTACAAACACACAAACTGTTTATTCTGGCTGTTCTACATGCCCGTCAAGCGGCTGCAGCGGCGACACGCGATATTATAGCGGCGGCTGCTCCGGCGGTTCTTGCTACTATGGCGGCAGCCAGGACTGCAACGGCAACAATGGCTGGGTCAACAGTGGCGCAGCTTATGCATGCTGCGACGGCGCGTCAACTGCGACATGTCAGGACCAGAGGTATGCTGATTACACCTGCTCAAGCGGCAACTGCGCTTTCTCAAGTTATACAAACAGCAGGACATTGAGGTCAGGCCAGGCATCCTGCAACTCACCGCCTTCGGCTTATTGCAGCGGCAGCACGCGGGTATATTATGATTCTACAGGAAGCTGCTCTGGTAGCGGCTGCCAATACACACAGCGTACACAAAACTGTCCTTACGGATGCTCCGGCGGCACGTGTAATAACGACCCTTGCTCCGGCGTATCCTGCAACAGTCCACCTGCAGCATATTGCTCAGGAAGTACGCGTGTAACATATAACTCCCCAGGAACTTGTTCTGACGGCTCCTGTAGTTATGCTACAAGCAACTATGATTGTCCAACAACAGGATGCAGCGGCGACACACGACAAACAGGCGGCTGTTCTAGTGGCTCATGCTACCTGAACAATGCTCAGGACTGCAACTCGCTGAACACGTGCACGAATTCTGGTGCGACCTACCAGACGTGCAACAACGGTCAGGCTTGCACTGCACAGAATCGTGTCTATAATGATTATACATGCTCCGGCGGCGGATGTGCACTGGCATCATCAGCTGCATCTGGCAACTGCCCTGTTGTTTATTCAAACTGCCAGTCGTGCAACTCGCCGCCTGCCGAAAGCTGCACAAGCAACACACATACATGGTATGACTCAGGCACCTGTGCCTCGGGCAGCTGCAGCTATACACCGCACACAGAAAACTGTCCATACGGATGCAGCGGCAATACCTGTAGTTCGAACCCATGCACAGCTAACCCTTGTACAAACGTGCCTGAGAGCACATGCAGTGGTAGCACGCTTAATGTTTACTCTTCATCATGTACGCCTTCTGGGGGAACATATTCCTGCGCCTATCCAGCTACGCCTCAATCATGCCAGTATGGTTGCCTTTCTTTGCCGGGCGCTGACCAGTGCGGCGCCAACTCACCGCCTACATTTAGCAGTGTTTCTGTGTCAGGCACTTTCCAGAGCTATGTGAGGAACACACATACTGTTTCAGTGAGCTCTGCTGGCTCTGACCCTAATGGCGAGCAGGTCAAGCTAAAATGCGGCAGCTCAACAGGCACGTATAATTTATGCGCCGGCAGTCTTGCACCAGCAAGCCCGACGTGTTCTTTCACTAACAGCTGGTCTGATTCCAATGACCACACAATTTACTGTGCCCTTGAGGATAGCGCAGGCGCAACCTCAATAGAGCGCACTGTGGTGGTTTCCGCAGACAACACAGCTCCTACACTTGCGCTTACAAGGAGCCCTTCAGGGCAGCTGACTCCTGGAACTTCTGTGACACTGACAGTAGACGCGTCTGACACAAGAAGCGGAGTAACTGCGATAAATATAGTTGTTGACGGCTACAATGCCAGACAATGCAGTGCTGTCAATTGTGTATATACCTTTACGCCTTCCTATGGTACTCACACTTACTATGCCAATGCCTATGACCGCGTCGGAAATGTTGCGTGGACTGACGGCAGTGTAGTTATGCCAGGACCGGGTCCGAACGGCAACGGCACATCACCACCGCCGGGAACAATTCCAGGCGAAGGCACAACACCACTGCCACTACCAGCACCTGTTCCGGGAGAAAACGGCAGCCCGTGCTCTAATAATAATGATTGCCGCTCAAACGTATGCAGCAGCGGTACGTGCACAGCTGCACCCGGACCATTACCGCCCCCTTCGTCATTGCCTGTGAATAATCCGCCAATTGTGCAACCAATGGACTTTACGCCAAGGGGCAACTGCAAGCAGGGCTCGACTATAACATTACAGTGCGCTGCTTCAGATACAAACCAGGCAGCAAACACGCTTTCTGTAAAGGGATGGGCAGGCACGTGCACTGCTGGAAACTGCTTTGCAACGCGCTCGTGGACATACCTTAACAACGGAGACATGACATACTCAAGCGGCACATTCACAAAGGACATTACCATAACAGCGCCTGAAGGAACAGGCATAGCAGCCACATGCCAGGCCACAGATGCTTTAGGCGGAACATCGAACTGGGGTGATGCTTATCCACTTTGCACTGTCAACAACTGCCCTAACCCACCTACGATAACAATTGATTCAATAACACCCAATCCTTCTGGCGCCGGCACCTTGTCTGTAGCATTTACAGCAAGCCGCGCGCTCTATGGCGATCCTGCTGTCAAAATCAAGCCCGGCTCGCAGACAGGCGGCACGAACACAAGGGCAGGAACCTTGCGCCAAAAGAACGGAAACAGATATACCTTTGAAGTTCCTGTCAGTGCAAATGACCTGAATGGCATATCAGACGTCTGGGTTGACGCAGAATTCACAGCGCCAAACGGCAACTGCCAGTTCAGCAGCTCGATACAGCAGGTAACCATAGACACAACGCCTCCTGTAACAACAGCGCGATGCAATGGACTGCCATGCGTCAATATGGTTTACACCGCGCCTCTTCAACTAACATTCGGATGCAGCGACTCGATAACTGCCTGCGATTCCACATTATTCAGTGTTGATTCGCCTGCCAGTGAAAAATACAGCGGCACCCGCCAACTTTCTGCTGATGGTCCTCATACTATTTACTACCTCTCCAACGACAGTCTTGGAAACCGGGAAAGCGAAAAAAGCCAGCCGATAAGCGTCTTCAAGCCACCATGCAACAACCCGGCAGAAGAGCCTTCCTGCAATCCAAGCGGATTCGTGGGCGTGGAATTATATGCCAAGCTTAGCTTCAACAAGACTAATGTAGTTACAGGCGATGATGCCCAGGCAAACTTATACTGCTTCCTGCGCACCAAGGATATTACAAAACGGTTTATACGACCTTGCAATCCCGACCCAACCAAGCTGTCAATTATTGTTGACAAGGGAACAGCCAAAGAGAGGGATTACTTTAATCCAGCCAGTGGCTACACGCCGCCAAGCAGATCTGCGTTTGTAACTCCAACCTATCAGAAAGATTCAACCTATAGCTTGCCTACAATAGACGGAACATATTCTGTAACAAGAAGATGGGATTTCAGGCTCCCTACGAATGTTTTCCGCTCAAGCGTGTGCATTAATGTCACTGACCTTGGCTCAGGCCTTAGTGTCGAGACCTGCGGCGACTATAGTGTAACGGAGTCAGAATTCTTGTTTGGTGCTAATTTCCCTGACCTGAGCGTGACAGTGCCGCTAACAATTGACCCTGGACATGCGCAGGTTGCCAACTTCACCAAGACCATGCTCATAAATTTCACAGCAGTGCCGAGCACAAGGACGTTTTCAGGCACATCAGTATGCGAACCGCCAACCTGCCGCGTTGATTTCAGCTTTGATACTACTGCTTACGACAAGACAACAAAATGGGACGCCTTCCGGAAAGTATTTGCCGCGTCCAATGTCATTGATATTGCCAGCAATAATTTTGCCTGCGACCAGTACAAAACCATCTATCTTCAGGTGCAGCAGGCAGGCGGGCCGTCAGCCACCACGTCAAAAGAATTCTTCGTTAACTGCCAGACAAAGATAATTGCGACGCCAGTGGAGAGAAGATTCACGCTAGGTGATAATGCTCTTGATAATGCGTTTACTATCACTGTTTACAATCCGAAAGAGACGCCAGAAACAAGAAACTTCGATGTTACGGCAACTACCACCAGCACTATATTTAACATGGGATGGATAGGATTGACATGCACCCAAAATGAACAGCCGGTGGACGGGTGCACCCTTGGTGATAATAAGGTTACTCTGACAGTACCTGCCCAGGGTCAGATGTCGTTTGATATTGATGTATCGACAGTGGCACGATCAGGCACGTTCCCGATAACCTTTGTCGCAACTGACACAGAAGGCAACACTTATTCGACAGCAGTCAGCATATCGGTGTTTTCTGAGGGCCTGAGCGAGTTTGCCGCCTGGCAACTCATAATATTAGTGATTATAGTACTTGGACTCATTATATATTATAAGCCTGATCTTGGGCACAAACCGAAGAAGAGGGCAAAACGAAAATAAGTTGTTTCTCTGTTGCTTGCTACGGGCACTACTTTTGGTTTAAAAGTATTTTCATTTCCTAAGATTACGATAATACGGCTTTTGGGTTGTACTCTTGGAAATCAAAGTCTCGAAACGTGCTATGGGCTAAGCACATAGCATTTTAAAGACTATGATTTATAATTACATTTAATGAAAAGGGTGGAGTTACATGAAGGAATCAACTTGCATAGTATTAGATTTTCTGCCAAACGGATATTCGGACAGAAGGCACACAGAACCAGTAGCCCAGGCTATAGGCACCTCTTTCTTCTCCCTGCTTGAACTGGTCACACGGGAGAATGTTTCGCTGACCCAGGAAGAAGAGGTTTACATAGGCGAGGGAAAAAGGGACAAAATACGATTCATACGCGGCCAACTTGAGTACAGAGACCTCACGAGTATGGCAAAGAACCTGCTGCCGGAAATGGTTGAAAAACTTGTCCGCAAAAACGAGCAGCGGTTTGTGGAATTCTTTAACAAGGGAACAATAGTCACGCCAAGAATGCACCAGTTCCAGCTGCTTCCGGGCGTGGGCAAAAAACACATGATTGACATACTCGCAGAACGCAGCAAGAAACCGTTCGCAAGCTTTGTCGAAATCTCTGAGAGAGTCAAGCTCTTTCCTGACCCGGTAAAAACAATAGTACGCCGCGTTCTGCAAGAGTTAGAGGGCGATGAGAAATACTATCTTTTTGTCATGAGACAGCGAAGGACCGAGGGAAGATACTAACGACGAAAAGGTCAGAATGGGCGCGTTATTTTAATTTAAAAAGGTTTGGAGCCAAGATGAGTTAGAATTTTAGTGACTAGTGATGTAGCATGGTGCAAAAATCATACGGAAAAATGCGGGGAAGCAGGAAAAAGATGAGAAACCCTGTGAAACCAACGCTTACACAATTGCTTAGAAAGTTCGCCGTCGGCGACAAGGTTCATATTGCCCTGCGATCCAGCGGCAGTTTTCAAAATCCAAAGTTTCACGGCAAAACTGGAACAATACTTGCAAAGGCCGGACGATCCTACCTCATAAGCGTGACAGACGGCAATGCCACAAAGAGAATTTACCTGGAGCCTGAACATCTGGAGCTCGAACACCTGAAAAACTCCTTTTCTTTGAAAAAAGAAAAGTAGCTTCCAGTCAAATCCTAAGAAAGCAAAGCTTTCTTAGATTTCTCAGAAGAACGTTGTTCTTCTGCAGAAAAGAAAATATTAAAGGTGGCTCACTGACGTTTGCAGGAAAAAGATGATATTAAACAGGAGATGATTTGATGGAGATAATTTCCGAAGAAGACGTGAGCATACACGATGCAAAGAAAATAATAGACGAGCGCAAAAAGGAAAGGGATCTTGTCTATGATCAAAAAATATGCTTAGAATATCTGGAAAAGGTCGCGACACTTTCTGTGACGCAGCTCAAGAACCTGCTGGATGAACTCACGAAAATAACCATACTCAAGCCGCGCTATGTGGCGTTGATACTCGGCATGATGCCTGACACGGAAGAGGAAGTGGAAACACTTTTCTCCAAAGAGCGCACCAATCTCAAAAAAGAAGAAATTAAAAAAATTGTCGAGATTGTAAAGAAGTACAAGAAGTAAGACTTTTCTTTTTCGAAAAAAGAAAACCTTGGAAAAGAAATATTATAGAAAAGGGTTTACGAAAAAGAAAAACTTATTATATTTTTGGCTCGTTGGCAAAAAACTTATATTTTAATTTTTGGTCTTAATTCAACTTCCTCAAAAGAGCCTTTCAGGAGGATTTCTTCGAGTTTTATCAGTGACTTTGCCCTTTCGTTCTCTGTGTTTAGCGAATACAGCTGGACACGCCCTATTTTCCGCGTGGGCTTAATTATATTATTTTTTATTAATCCAGGAAATATCTTGTACAAAGTCGGTCTTGATATTCCGCAGTTGTCGGCAATATCTTTTTTTGTGTAATCAATGCCAGCGCCTTCTATCATGAAATCTATTATTCTATTTTCTATTGTGTCTCCAATAACTTCCAGCAGCATAGATTTTTCCATATAATACCACCAATTTCTGCGGAGGAATATAATGATTATATTAATGTATGTATTTAAAGCTTTACATGCATGTAAACTTATGGATAATTATACCATACGTGCTAAACTGTTATTTGCTCTTGCACGTCACCGTAAATGGGGAGAAAGTCATACTGCATACGAAAATATGCTGAAACAATTTCGTTCTCAATCGTTAGGCAGGGATGGCATGAAACTTGCAGCAAAAATTGCAGAAGAACTTGCAAGGGAAGGATTTATAATCAAGAAACCCACCAGCTACGGTCTGCAGGTTTCGCTCAATCCAAAAATGTCGCAAGAGATAAAAAAGCTTATTAAAGATAAGATAGGATTTGATATCTGAGTTTTATGAAAGTCGATTTTGTATTTGACGAAGGTTCTAGCAAGGAAGACACCTATCTAATAGGCAAAAATATATTCGGCGTTTTTGACGGGGCTAACAGCATAAACAAGTTCTTCGATGAAAGCGGAAAGCCCGCCGGTCTTATTGCAGCTTCGATTGTGAGAGACGAATTCGCAAAAAATATTGATTCTTTAAAAGGAACGGCGATTTCATCCAATGACAAACTCAGAGAAAGAATGCTTTCCGAAAATATAGACATATCGGATAAACCAAACTTATGGTGTTCGCAATCTGCTGTTGTCAGGGTAGACAAGGATTCATTCGAATGGCTTCAAGTCGGGGATTCAAATATCCTTGTTATATATAAGGACGGCTCGTTTCGTCTTATGGTCGAGAATTATGACCACGACAGACATGTAATGATTGTTTGGAAAAAACTGGCTAAGCTAAACCAAAAGAGTATAAAACAAATAATATGGAAAGAAGTCCCTCATACCCAGCTAAGCGCAAATATAACTTACGGCGTTTTCAATGGCGAAAAAGATTTTGCCAAATTTATCCATACTGGTCGAGAAAGTCTGGATAATGTTATTCACATAATACTTTTCACCGATGGTCTGATACTACCAAAAGAAAATCCTGAAGAAAGTGACGATTTTGGTACATTCGTGAAACTATTCCTTGAAGGCGGACTGGAAAATGTAAAGAATCACGTAAGACACCTGGAAAAATACGACCCAGAGTGCTGGGAGTATCCTAGATACAAGCAGTATGATGATATAGCAGCAATTTCTATTTCTTTTTAGCTTTTACTTTTTCGTTNNATGGAAAATTTCTTTTTGTCCAGGAATGTTGCTTTCAACGTCTTTAGTTTTCTGTGACGGAACTTGTCAGCGCGGCGGTGCAAAACGCGTTCGGGCGTTTTCTGCTTTATGCCGCCAAGGAGTTTTGAAAGTTTTTTCAAATCATCACGCGAGATGTTCTCGCATATGACCGTAGCTTTGTAGGTTTTGTCAGCGCGCTCTTCCTTGATGCGGCGCACTTCAGCTATGTTTGACGCACGCAGGTTTCTTATCTTGATTCCTTTTCCAATTTTTTTTGTCAGCACTGCGAGATTTAGTTTTCTTGTGCGAGGCTCTAATATTTCAAGAACAAAAGGTCTCCAGCCAAGACAGCGCGCATCTATGTCTTCGCGGCCCAGACCATGAAGTTTGCTTGCCTTGCCTTTTGTAGCTGCAAGAAACGGTTTTGCCATTATTTCTTCTATGGATGTTTTGTATTTTTTTGACGGCCAGCGGGTCTGCGGAATTCCACGAATAAGTTTCTGGTATTCGCCGTAAAC
>DUFR01000048.1 GCA_013331845.1 Candidatus Aenigmatarchaeota archaeon
CTGTATTTTTCCCATGATATCACTGCTCTATTTTTGCTGCCGAGTATTTATAACCTCACAACGCCTGTGATAAAAGCTATCAGGGCAATAAACATGGCAATCTTGATGAGCTTAGAGCCGTATTTGGCTGGGGCTACGATAGCTGAAAGGAACACTATATCTGCGAAGAGAACAAAAAAGAGGTACATGATGCCCAGCATGCCGAGAATGTAAGGCACAAAGCTGAATGCAACTGCTACTATGAGAAAGGTGTTGCCTATTATTCTGGTCTTTACAACACCTAATTTTATTGCAAGGCTGTTTACGTTATATATCCGGTCGCCCAGCGCATCGTCTATTGTCTTGTAGATTTCCCGTGCCGTATTTGAAAGGAAAGCAAGCAGCGCGAGCGGCAAAACTGGTGTGTAGTCTCCGATTATTATACCGCCGAAAACAAACGTAAGGCCAACAAGGCCACTGATTATCAGGTTGCCTATTAAAATTGTTTTCTTGAGATGGGCAGCATAGGCGATAAGCAAGGCTGACACAATAACAGCGGTGAAAAATGCCTCAGCGTTTATCATGTATGCTGCAGCGTTGCCAACAATGAACAAAACCCCTGAAAAAACCAGAGCTGCCCTTTTGGAAATCTTACCAGAAGCAAGCGGCCTGTTTGGCTTGTTAAGTTTGTCAATTTCCACATCAAAGAAGTCATTTATTGCCATACCGCCGCCAGATATAAGAAAAACAGCAACCATACCGAAAAATATACCGTTGTCAGGAACTAACGCAGCACCTGCTATGAGTGTGCCTATCCACACGGCTATGACGGACATAATTCCGTTTAGCGGGCGCATAAGTTTTAGGTAAGTAGTCATAATCTGTATATTGATTTGACTAAATATAAAAACAGAGAACTATGATATTTACGCTTTCTGTCCGCGTCTTTCCTTTGCCTTCAAGCGAAGCTGTTTTGAGCCGCATTTCCTGCATTTTATTTTATGTATCTTGACCTTGTCAGGAGCTGCGCGTATCTTTGCATTGCATTTCATGCAGACAAACATGTTCTTGAACATCCTGTTTGCAATCGGTTCGGGCATTTTCTTTGCCATAAATATATCACTATCATTTCATTCCGGGATAACTTATAAAAAGGGAACAGACGACTACTTTTTAGCGTTTGCCCAGTCCATCTGAAAATATGTTTCCCATGAGTAGGCCAGTGCCTTGTTATGAACTAGAATTCCCAGAGGCTTTTCTGTCCATATTATTAAGCCGACCTTGTCATTCCTTATTATCATCTCCGTTAGTGGCTCAAAGCCCTTTGCCATGAATCTGATTTCTGTATTCCTGTCATGATATCCAAATTTTTTGGCCCACTCTTTTAAGGACTCGTTAAAAAGAAGCTTTCCTTTTATTCCTTTTGCAGCCCGTTTTTTATGATAGCTAAGCCACCATGCACTGCCCAGCATAGTAGATTCCAGCGGGGATCCCATCGTATGATGTTCCTTTCCGCCAGCATCCAAAAGCTCCAGCAGAAGCTCCTTTACTCCTCGTATACCTCGGAATAAAACCGCATCTGTCCTGTTCTTTGCCAAAGACTGCTTCGCTGCAAGAAGCGGTAAAATTTCATTCAATTTAGATTTTTTCTCATCAATGTAGTCAATAATATTTTTAGGGTCCGATGCCAGATAAACGGTTATTTTCCCTTCTCTTACGCTGGAAACAAGTCCTTTCTCCAGAAGCTTTGACAGCGCAGAATAAACAACAGAACTCTGCAGACCGCTCTTTTCAATAATTGGTCCCGTTTTTGTCGCACCCATTTCCAAAAGAGCTATGTAAACTTTTATCTCTGCATTTGTGAGTCCAATGTCCTCGAGAGCACTCATATCCATAGTTACTCTTTGACTCTGCGATTTAAATACTCTCCTTTTTAGGAGAGTTAATACTTATATAAATAAATAACTATATAGTAGTAACATATATGGGGTGTGGAACATGGGAAAAATAACAAATGCTCTATTGGCAAGTTTGCTGGCAGGATCTGTAAATGTAGCAGCACAGGCGCCTGCACAAACTAAACCTGTTGAACTAGGCTACAACGCACTAGAGGTGTTAGGAACAACCCAAGGCGATGCTCGAGTTCGTGGCTTGACAAACGTAGACTTTTCACTTGGAGAAATAAAACCAGGATTTCATGGTCTTAATGAACTAACATTTAAACAAGAAAGAACACTTGATACTTACTTTGGCCGAAATGTTTTGACGCTAGGTATTGGCGATTCAAAAATAGTTCCGGCTGCCGTGCTGAAAATAGATAAAACCGGCGTTTTCGATGCAAAATATGGCATTAGAAATACTACACTGCCGGAAGCACTGGGTGGTTACGGATTTTTGGACATCGTGTTCAATAAAGACGGAGCAAATGCCACAGCCTTCTATGGCAAAGAAGCAGGCAGATTTACCATCGAAGCACTTGAAAGTCTTGAAACGCCATACAAAGGAAGAAGGGCTTTCTATACTGAAATTCAACCTTACCTTAAGCTAGGAAGAGGTTACTCGCTAACAGCAAGAGCAGAGGTTGACGGCAAAGATTTCCGCAAAGGCAGGTATCTTTTCGGCGGAGTAAAGAAATTCTAGACATCTTTCGGGTTAAGCTTATTTTCTTTTTCAAATTCATACAGCGCATCCAGTCTCTTGTAGGTAAGCGGATGCGTTGAGAAAACATTGAGCACTTTGGCGCCTGCAGCCTCGCGCTCCCATAGCATTGCTTCTTCTATCTCTCTGGAAGAGTCAAGATGAGCGCCTTCTGTTTCCCGTTTTTTCACGGATTTTTCAAGGTCCTTGCCAAGCTGACTGTCTCTCTTTTTTCTTTCATCCACAGCAGCCAGTGGGTCAGCAATGTAAAAAGCGCGCGTCTTTTCATATTTCTTTGCCTTCGCGCTTGACATGGCCGGGAAACCGTACGCTATCTTCGCCAGTGCTGTTCTCATATCTTTAGGCGAAGTAGCGGCTGCGCCGAAAGCATCAGCATAGTATTCGCGAACTCTGCTAAGGTACAGGACTATCAGATAAGTGAAGAACTGGGCAATGTAGGCGCCTATGAAAATAAATATTCCCGTGAGCCCGTTGTCATCATCACGTGAGCGTGCCACTATGGAACCTATCGCAATTATTAGATAATATACGAAGATCGGCACCATGGACGCTATTGTTATGAGAACGATATCATTATGCTTGACATGACCGATTTCATGGGCAAGCACAGATTTTATTTCATCCTTATTCAGAAGTTCAATAAGACCTGTGTGCAATGCAACGTAAGCATGGTTCTTGCCGTAGCCAAAGGCAAATGCGTTTGGCGTACCGTCATTTACCAGATAAAGTCTTGGTTTTTTCTTGAGGCCGGCCTTTTTCACTAGATCATCAACCATGGAGTGAAGCCATGCATATTCCTTTTCATCCAGCTCTCGCATGTTTGTAAAGGCACGAATTATGTAAGGAGCGAGCAGATACTGGAGAAGAGTTATACCTATGGCAAACCCCAGTAGGACTATCAGCAGTGAGTAGACAGAAGCTGCGTATAAACCTGGTGCGATGAGCCACACAACTATTCCCGTCAGGGCAAGGAGCGTGCCAAATAGAAGAACAAATGTCGCAAACATCGCAAATTTGAGTTTTCCCAGAACCATTATAATCATCTTTTCAGAAATGCCACATATTGTTTTGACCAGTCTATTTTTTTCGAGTATTTTCTTTGAAGGGAGCAACTATTTAAGAGTTTTAGAATCAGAAGGGTGACACTTTTTGGGGATTTTCTGGTAGTATCAATTTCAATGGCATTCTTTACCTCGCCAGATATAATGCCCATTGCCTCAGCCTCCACATTTTCTTTTATTTTCCTTTCACTCCACCCTTTTTTCTTCAATCGCCTTTCGAGTTCTGATGGACTTGTTCTCAATATTATAGTCAAGTCTGCGTGAGTGAAGTGAGCTAAATGCCCCTCAAAAACACAATTTTCATACTTTTTTGCTTCACATTTGGCAGCTGCCGCCAGTTTCCGGGTATCTATGATTTTTGTCTTTCTTTTCTTATCAAGCGTAGTTGGAATTTTGTATTTTTTCACGAGTAAATTTGTTGTCAGCAACTTTGCCCTTAGCATACCCGCTACCCTTTTAGCTATAATCGTCTTGCCTGTGCCTGGCGTGCCTGATATGACTATGAACATAGAATTAGTTGCGGAAAAGACTTTTTATTAAGATTTACCACCGAAAAGTCCCATGATAGCGCTTATGATTCCGGAAAAAAAGTCAGCTATCGCACCGAACACCCCGCCCGATTTTCTTTCCTGCAGGGTGTTTACTATTAGCGTTTGTGACGCAAGCGAATTGCCTGTTACTGAGATGGATATGTCATTTGGCCCTTCTTTGTTTGCTATGAGCCTGAAAACAAATATTTTTTCCTCGCCGCTTTTCAATGACACGACCTGTTTTACGGTCTGATTAGTGTATTTGACCGTCAGCAAAGGTGTCGCATCTCCCAGTAGGCTTTTTACTGTCA
This sequence comes from Candidatus Aenigmatarchaeota archaeon, assembly GCA_013331845.1. Classification (GTDB taxonomy): domain Archaea; phylum Aenigmatarchaeota; class Aenigmatarchaeia; order GW2011-AR5; family GW2011-AR5; genus GW2011-AR5; species GW2011-AR5 sp10154u. The sequence goes on from DUFR01000048.1 coordinate 4,540, forward strand.
CATTTACATAAAATGGCGCATTAAAATTTACCGTATTTGGCGCCTCTGCGGACAGTCCAAATTCTTTCGTCTGCACTACGTTGATGGTTTTCTCATAGAGGTTGTTTTTTGCGTAGAGATAAAACTTGTAAACACCGGATTTTTTTATGCTGAGCCGCCAACCAGTACCTGCATGGAGGCCAAAATCTGTTGAATAAAAAATACCATCAGTGCTGGCTGTCAGAGTGAATAGCTCATTTACAAGAACCGTTTCAGGACCTGTGATAAAAATAGGAGACTGCTGGCTTTTGCCGCCCACCGTTACTCTGTACTCAGATCTGCCGCCCATCTGGTCGTAAACTGAAACAGGACATATGTAATTGTTTCCAGTGGGCTTGAAGAACCAGTAGACATCCTGTGGTTCGCATAACCACAATGTCCTGTTTGGCACCTGTATGTCGAGCTGTCTGACGCCGTTGCTGTCCACGCAGGAGTTTGCTGTAATATCTAAAAGAGTACATTCGTCAGAAGAAACAGCAGCCTTAACATAGCCATAGTCTGTAGGTGCTATCCCGCCTGAGCCTGACACCTTTATTGTGGTAATGCTGTTTTGGGTGTATTCGAGCATTTCTATCTGATCATTAGTTCTTGTCCAGTCTATGTCGCCGCCCAAATAAGTCAGTGTGTCAGTCTGGCCGTTGTCCATAAGATATGCGTTTTCCACATGCGTCGCATCCAGGTAACCTGCTTCGAGCCATGTAGGGTCAAGGGCAACCCACCCGTTATCAGTAAGAATTTCAACCCATGTGTGGCCTATGAATTTTTCCTGTACCGAAGAGTAAGCATAGCCAACAACATAGCGCGTTGGTATGTCGCTCGCCTTGAGAAGCGCTGCCAGTAGGTTGGCATACTGGACACAGACGCCTCTCTTCTCTTTTAAAATCTGGTCGCTTGGCAAATCCCTGCTGACATAACTTAGGTCATAAGTGAGATAATCATTAACCATTGCAGTGAGTTCTGCCGCGCGTTTCATGGACTTTTCAAAGGGAAACGCAAACTGTCTTATATCGTCATTTATTCGTATGCTGTCTGTTTGTTTCAGGTAGAAGTCATCTGTTCCTATAGCAGTGCTAACAGGCATGTGCTTTGCCCTGTTTTCTACAGTTATCTCTATTCTGTAATTTAGCATGCCTGTGGGTTTTTTCCACTCCAGAAGAACCATCTTGTTGTTGAAGCTGTCAAAGATATAGCGCCAGATCATCCCGCCGTCTCCTATCACGTCTATGTTTTGTATGCCATTCTGCGGTACGTAGTAGGACAGGTTTGCTTTTTCCACAATGCCGTTTATGTTGAGCGAGCCGCTTTGGGTTATCTTTAGTTTGACATAGTCAATGGTCTTCACATTAAGCTGCTCTGCGTTTACCATAACCGCCAGAAGCAGGAAAACAGCGAATATTATGAGAATTTTCTTCATTATAATAGGTTGAAATTCTTGGTATAAATAAGTTAGATGCTTTATTGTTTTATGGAATTTCTTGACTACGTGAATGATCGCGATGAGGTCATTGGAAGTGCTCCACGCAGTGAAGTTTATGAAAAAAGACTATTGCATCGCATTGTTCATGTGCTTGTTTTCAATAAAAATAGGGAACTGGCGCTTCAGCGCTCTAGTGACAATAAGGAATTCTGCCCTGGCCACTGGGGCACCTCTGCCGGTGGCCATGTGTAGTCGGGTGAGGCCTATCAGGAAGCAGCACTTCGTGAATTAGAAGAAGAATTAGAGGTCACGTTGCCTCTGGAGTTTATGTTCAAAGACTTTTATGAAGACGCTCAACGAGGATTGAGAAAAATACTAGTTACCTTCAAAACAAGCTACAACGGACCCTTTTTGATAAACAAGAACGAGGTTCAGGATATCCACTTCTTTTCTCTGAACAAAATACAAGAAATGATTAATGACGGGGAAAAGTTCCATACAGAACTTCTGTTTCTTTTGGAAAAGCATTTTGGGATAAAACGAGCTTAAGGTTTACTCATACGTACATCAAACAGACTATAATTATCCTATGTAAATGGGATCTCTGGACATATGAGTTCCGTTGAATGCAATACACATAGCTGGGCAACCGGGACCAAATTCTGCATGTCTTTTATCAATCATTTCTCTAAATCGTCTTATTTCGTCACTATGCATCAGTTCGTCGAGAGGTGTTGAATATACTGATGTTTTTGTTGTATATTCTGGTAGCATTTTTCCTATCCAAGAACATGGTGTTAATGAACCTTCTGGTGTTATTTGATAAAATTTCCTGCCACCCTCGCAATCATGTTTTTCCGACATTGGATCAAAACGATGATAACTGATTGTAAGTCTATCAGCCATTTTAGTTTTTAATTCTCTAAGACGTCCACCTATTTCTCCATATCTTTCATTGGGTATAGCAATATCAGGGTTATTCTTTGCCCTGCCAGCCGGAATAAGCCAATTATAAGCAATCTCATGTGCGCCTGTTGTTAACATAGAGTCTGCAAATTCTTCGACATGATCTATGCTGTTTTTCCATATGACGTGGCCAACCCTAACGAACATGTCTCTATCAGACAACTCTTTTATAGCACGTGTAGCCATTTCGTGTGAACCTCTTGCACCCCTTAGGTCATCATGAAGTTCTGGTATATGAGAATCTACACTTACAAGAACCTTGCCGGTTTTCGCGTTTTTTAATTTACTGGCTGTCAACATGTTTACGTATTTTCCGTTTGTTGCAAGACTTGTAAATATGCCAAGATCATGTGCATAGGAGAGTGTATCATAAACCGGTTTCCATAACAGCGGTTCACCACCACTTACATATATGCTAGTAACGCCAGCTTTAGCAGCTTCTTCTAAAACATGCTTTGCGCTGTCAAGAGAAATATCAACAGTGCATGGATTCTTTGTTGCATCTACAGAACAATGTGCACAACCAAGATCACAACGACCTGTTGTTTCCCATGTTACACGTATTCCATCAACTTCTGTAAAAAGACATGGTGAGCCATCAGTGTTTACAGCTATATTGTCATAGGGGTCTTGTTTCATCTCTGGCAACTCGAAATTTTTAATAAAATGTTATCAGAAAAGTTTATAAACGGGAATAATATTTTTAATGTGTGTAATGCAAAGGAATTGCGCAAGAATTGCCGTTGTTTTTCACGCAACGCTTATTAAGATAATGCTTATTTTATATGTATGGCAAAAGCTGTAATAACCTGGGACATGGAAGAATCATTTGTTGACTACTTATCTACAAAACTTTCTGAATATGGCATTGACGTTATACAAACAGGTAAGGAACGTGATACAATATATCGAGAGCTAGGCGATGCGGATGTAATTTTTGCAGGACTTGCAGATAGGGACATAATTGAACGGGCACCTCGATTGAAATTTATACAAGCCTTGACATCGAGTGTCGGCAGAATAGATCTTAGCTATGCAGCATCCCGTGGCATACCAGTTTCAAGTGCAAAAGGTCATAATGCAAATGCAATAGCTGAACATATAATTATGCTAATGCTCATGCTTACCAGAAAAGCCGGTACTAGAGAGCATATAGATTCCTATGAAATTGAAGAATTGTCAGGAAAAACTCTATGTGAACTGGGTGTTGGTTGCATAGGTACGGCGTTAGGCAAAAAATGTCATGCACTTGGTATGCGTATCTTGGGCGTAGATTTATATCCCCGCGATTTTGATTTTCTTGATCAAAGCGGAACACCGGATAAACTTCCATATTTTCTTCCGGAAGCTGACTTTTTTACTGTTCATGTACCAAGAACACCGCAAACACATAATATGGTGAATGGTGATGTATTGAAACATGCTCCTGATTCGCTTTATTTTGTAGATGTTTCTAGGGGAGGCATAACTAATGTCGACGATCTTTACACTGCTATAGCAGAAAGAAGGTTAAGAGGAGCAGCCATGGATGTATTTCCCGGAGTTTTTTACGCCGATGACAGACCTGCTCATCATCCACTATTCGATTTACCTAATTTTATTTACACGCCGCATACAGCTGGAAAAAGCGCTGAATCAAGAAAGCGCCTTGCGGATTTTTCAGTAGATAACGTAAAACGTTACTTTAACGGTGAAATGCCTCTAAACGTGGTGGATCCAAATGTTGGTTTCTGATAAAGTAAGAAATTGTTTTTTTGGGGATTTACCTATAGGTAGTAGTGCGGTTATTACTCCCGTTGAAAGAATATACAGACAATTGCTAGAAGGAAATTCCTATAAGACTGCTGCTGGTTGGTATAAGACCGCTTTTTTACCTGATCTTGATACAACTGTTGTGAAGACTCATCAGGGTCGTAGTGTTATTGATGTTTTGCACGCACTGCAGACAAAACGCACTTTACATGTTGGTTACTGCGGAAGTAATAATTATGATTTTCCTGTAGGTGGTGTGGTTTTTGGTTCCACGGCATCCCATGTTAGGGAGCCCGGTGACTATCCCTGTGGTCCAGAATATACTATTAGCGAAAATTTTGGAAAAGTTCGTTCAGTAGACAGCATTTTACTTGATGAGGGAAATCCAGCAGACAGTGATTTTTTTGATATGGAGTCTTATTGGGTATACAGGTTTTCTGAAAGACCTCTCAGCATAATGCTGGTCACCGACAGTCCAATAGTGGAACCATTTTACGATGTACGTTTGGGTGATTTAAGAGTTGAGTATGGTTTTAGAAAACTTATTTCAACTGCAAGAAACATGATGGAGGCAACTTTATGGCTTTCCGAATAGCCGATGAAATTTTTAGAGCCCTGAGGGGATACAAATTAAAAGATGAATTGGAGGCGTTGCCTACGCCAGCGGAAAGAGTACGCGCTATAAATGATTTGCTAATGAACGTAAATATAACAAAGTGTACAATGGCCGATTTAGATAGAGATTCTCCAGGAACCTCAAGTCACATAGTTTTTAGGATTCAGGAAGAATATGAAATTGACATGGGTTTCTGTGCTTTTTACAAAATGTGGTATAACGCAAGAGGACAGCAGGAACGTTGTTATTTTAATGCCGGACCTGTGCAGATGTCTTGTGGTGGCGACGTCAGAGGATGCCAAAGGCGGGAAAGATATAGAGAATTCGAAAACGCGACATTTTATGAAAAGCGTAGTCTGTTTAGAAAATAGTTGCCTAGCGGGTGTGATAGAATGGGAATAGAAGAAATCTGGACTGAGAAGTACCGTCCTAAACGACTCGCTGATGTCATAGGCCAGGGCAATATTACCAAAAGACTTGAATCTTTTATAGAAACCCGTTCCCTTCCTCACTGTCTCTTTGCCGGGCCTGCTGGTTGTGGAAAAACTACTACTGCATTGTGCATAGCCCATGAGCTCTACGGCGACAAGATTAAAGGGAAGTTTTTAGAATTAAATGCGAGTGATGAACGCGGGATAGATGTTGTCCGTGAGAAAGTCAAGGAGTTTGCGCGCCAGCCAGCCGTAGATACAGCCGGCCTATTCAGAATAGTTTATCTGGACGAGGCTGACGCGCTGACAAAGGACGCCCAGCACGCGCTCCGCAGGACCATGGAGAATTATTCCCACATTTGCCGTTTTATTCTTGCAGTCAACTACAGCGGTAAGATTATACCGCCCATACAATCAAGAACTGCAGTGTTCCGCTTCTCATCGCTAAAAGAAGACGACGTAATATCATACTTGAAAATCATAGCAAAAGCCGAGAAGCTTAAGATTGACGAGGCTGCCTACAAGGCAATAATGAAGGTTGCCGAGGGCGACCTGCGCAAGGCTATAAACATTTTGCAGTTAGCCTCAACAAGCAAGACAATTGACGAGGACGTCGTATATGCTGTTACAAGCAGAGCTGACCCGGCTGCTGTAAAGAAAATGCTGGAAACAGCCATAAGCGGCCAGTTCCGTTCCGCACGTCTGCAGCTTCTTTCCCTGCTGAATGATCACGGACTTTCCGGCGAGGACATAATAAAAGAGATTCACAGCCAGTTATTTGATCTTGACCTGAGCGACAGACAGAAACTGGAAATGATTGAACGTGTCGGTGAATATGAATTTCGCTTGACAGAAGGCAGCAACCCGCACGTGCAGCTAGGCGCCCTGCTGGCCCAGCTGGCCCTCATTGGGAAGAAGTGATGCTTGGGGTTTCTCCCTATAGATCTTGAAACGGTTTCCGGGGTTTATCCACACATAGGTCCAGCCTGGTGTATACAACTCTACAAAAATCAGGCCTCTTCCATGATCTGACAGTGCATTTTCTCCTGTGGCAGCAAAGTAATTATAAGGATTAAATCTTTGTTCTCCCTCATCCTGCACAAAGGTTATTACTTCTCTGCTAGTTTGATAGAATTCTACTTTTACCCTTTTTTTGCTGTTAAGTTTATTGCCGTGTCTTATTGCATTTATTGTAAGTTCCCTTACTGAAGTCGAATAGTTTTTTGATTCTTCTTCACTAAGTCCGCAGAGAGTGCAAAATTCTCTTGCAAGATTCTGGGCCATATTTACGTATGTCATATCTGAACCGAACTCTGCTAAAAAGAGTGGTTTTTCATCTAGCATTAAAAAACAGTAATCACAACCTTAATAAATTCAATTACTAACATTTAGCAGAAGCCGAAGTGGCTCAGACAGCCCTTTTAAGAAAAGCGCTGGCGGAAAAACCAGCAAAAAAGAGGTTGGAGAAATGGTAGAGCACCCGACTCATAATCCATCCCTTTCTTTCAAAAAGAAAGGTCTGGATCAACCCCAAAGAAACAGGTTGATTATGAGTTTTGAGTTCGCAAGAACGATGACAAATTATTGAGAAATCGGGAGGTCGTGGGTTCGATACCCACCTTCGGCATTTAACCCATGTAGGAATACTGCTATGTTTCTATAATAATTACCATTAAGAACCCAGAAATCAATAGATATATAGTGATAGCTATGGTAGCAAAAAAATACGAATACGACTGGGAACTCGCATGTACTGGCTGCAAGGGAAAACACTTCAAGGTACGCGGCAAGAAGGGAAAAAGTATTCTCGCCAAGTGCAAAAACTGCGGCAAGGTCATGAACGTCAAGACCATGAAGATTAAGCACGTCAAGAAGTAGACTGGTTCTCCTTAGTGAATATTAAGAAAATGAATAGACTTGCCTTTCTGCTGATTGAAGAACTTCGGCATATACAGAAGCATTGTGCAGAGATTAGTTGATTTCAGAAAAATTTTATCCAGTTAGAAGAATAATTAATACGCTGCAGACGCCATAATTTTTAACAAGAGAAACTTATTTCGTCGCGTTTTCTTCACATATAATTGTCTGCGTGACATCCTGGACTGTCAGGTTTGGATTGACTGGCAAAACTGCTCCGTCTCCTACGGCAATCTGGCCTTTTCCCATATTCATATAACATGAGAAGGCAAACGTTCCAACTTTATTGGGCGTGAATTCGATTTTGTTGTTGCTGGGACTCACGGTTTTTCTGATGCCAAAGGCAGGAATTTGTATGCTCCTGAAACATCCTGTTATGCTGCTTGTGTCTACTTCCAGGACAGCTGGCACGTCCTTCTTCAGGCTGATTGGATTGGGAAAATAAGTTGAGCCTTTCATGTATAATTTGACTACCTGCTTGCCGTCTTGCAGTGTTACCCCAGAGGCAGCTTGTGGTACCGGTTTATAATTAACACTCTGTGAGCCGTTCGTGACTACGGCATGGGCTGCTAGGATAAAGAAAGAAATCATAAAAACTGCTCCGATAACCGATAATGCGTGCTTTTTTTTCATACTCAGGATACCACCTATTTTCAAATGGTAGAGAAACCAGTGGTATCCTGGTATCCCCAACCACCATTAAACAATATTTTATTCACTTTAACATACTACAGTTTTCAAACTGTGGTTGTTGATAACAATCAAGTCTCCTTCTACTTTCTGTTCCGTTTCCATTTAGTTCACTATTCAATTTTTAATATGCCAG
>DUFR01000032.1 GCA_013331845.1 Candidatus Aenigmatarchaeota archaeon
ATTATTCAGGAAGAACATACTTGACGTGATGATTACTTTTGTCTTGACAGCTGTTCTTTCTATTGTAATAGTGCTCATATTTGCCATACCTATCTTTATTGTAGGACTTACAAGCGCTATTTCGGCAATGGCCACAGGCAATTTCATGTCTGTACTGATGTCAAATTTACCGCTTTTTGTAGTAACTGGACTTATACTGCTTGTTGGCGTGTCATTGGCAATGTTGTTTAGCAACAGCATAAGGACAGACGTTTACATGCAACTAAAGAAAAAAAGAAAGTAAACTCTTTCTGACCCTAGCTAAGCGCAAGGCTAAAAAAGGCTTCCTTTACATAGGGTTAGCATGAGCGAGGTTCTTGACAGGAAGACGATAAAAGCGCTGGGTGCTGACGCAAGACAGGATATAATGAAACTCCTGACCAAGCGACCGCATACAGCCAGCGAAATAGCAAAGGCAACGGGAAAACACGTGACTACAATCACGGAACACCTTACGGTGCTGGAGCAATCGGACCTTGTCAGAAAGAAGGACAATACAAATAAGTGGGTTTACTATACGCTCACGGACAAGGGCGAACATCTTTTCAAGCCGCAATTCTATTCATGGGTTGTTGTTTTTTCGCTTTCAGTCGTTTTCATATTTGTTGGAATGCTGAGAATGTTCAACACCAATACACTAGCAGTTGCAATGGCGGAAAAGTCAAGTGATACACTATTGGGTGCATCTGTAACTGCTCCTATGGTTGCACCCATAGATTACACAGGGTATTTGCTGATAGTTCTGGGGCTCATAGGAATAGCTTATCTGGTTTACAGGAAGTACAAGAAATAAATGCGAGCGACAGCGAGCCACCTTTTATAATATTTCTTTTGCCTTAAGGATTTTCTTTTTTAAAGAAAAGCCTTAAGCGTAGCCAAAATCTTCTGGCGTTGCCTCGAATTTTTCATTGCGCTTTTCCTTTATCAATTTTGCCAGGAGCCACAGAATCAGGGCAACAGATTTCTTGCCTTTGTTGTTGCATGGCAGAACTACATCAATGAAAGACGTGTCGTTGAAAGTATCAGCAAGCCCGATTATGGGGATGCGCATCTGTATGGATTCTTTTATTGCTTGCTTGTCTGCAGCAGGATCAACGACTATGGTTACTTCAGGCTCGAAGAATTCTTTATAGGACGGGTTTGTTAGCGAGCCAGGCATGAAACGTTTTGTTATGGCCCTGGCATCAACTATCTCGGCAAATTTCTTCGCTGGATCCTGGCCGTTTTCTTTACGTGAAACAATAAGTATTCTTTTCATGGGTGCAAGCAGGTTTGCTGCATGCTCGATTCTCTTGTCCAGCATACCCACGTTAAGGACAGCAAGGCCGTTGGGTCTCACTTTGTATATGAAACGCTTCATGTCTGCTGTTTTCGACGTCATGCCTATGTGAACGCCTGCTGACAGATATTTTTCTCTAGGTAGCAATAGTTTTCCCTTAGCCATATCAATCCCTTTTCTTAAAAGAAAAGNNAAAAGAAATGGTGTTCTCCAGACCTTATCTTCAATTATTATTTGATCTCTCCTTGCTTAACGCCTTTTAGGAAGAGCGCGCCTTATGGTTATTGGCAGCACATCTTTTTCAAATTCCCGCCTGGCTATATCTTTAGGGTCGCTGGCGGCGTTCGCTTTTATCAGGAACGGCGCACCCATGGATATTTGCAGAGCCCTGGCAGATATTATTCTCGCCTTTTCAAAACGCGTCAGTCCTTCGTAAAATACCATTTTTACACCTACATTAATTGTAAATCAAAATAATCCATCTAAGCCAAACTTTTTAAGCGTTTATAGTTCTCCAAGGAAACAAATTTATACTACTTCCTTGGGAACTGTATGCGAACCCAGTAAATAATATGAATGTATTTACAACTGGGTTCACTATAATCTGCTTAGCCGATGTATTTTATGTCCTCTCCTTTCTTTGGTTCTGAGAGTTGCTGGAGCACTTTCTTGTGTATTTTGTCTGTCTTTTCTATGCGGTCCTCCATCTCCTTTATCGTCTTTTCCAGCTTTGACATATCTACCTTTATACCCAATAGCTTTACTAATACATGAAGAAGGCTGTCAGCAGCTTTTGGATCAGTTACCAGTGGCAAACCGAATGTTTCGCCCATGATACACAGACCATTCATGTTGTACATACCCCCCAAACCAAGGAGAAGACCAGAGGCGCCAACTATGGTTCCTATTGGGTGCTCTTTCCCAAAATCTATACCAAGTTTTTCATATTTTTTAAGCAGCTTCTTATCGTTTACCGCTCCGATAACACGCGGATTGTCAATCTTTTTTCCTTCTGCAAAGCCACCTAAGGTTATTAGTTCCTTTACGCCCATTTTGCTTACAAATTCAATTATTTTCGTGCAGATTTCGTAGTGGCCTTCTGGCGATATGCTTTGTGTGTCGCCTGTTAGTATGATGATGTCACCTTTCCGGTTTTTGTGATAATAAAACTCGCATTTTAGCATGCTGGCTACAGAATCGTTTTGCAACAGAACCAGCGGGAGGAAGTGAGGCGAATAAAGCTCTGCAAATTTCTTCATCTTAAGCTCGTTTATCAGATAGCCGGCAGCCACGCGGCCTACGTTGCCTATGCCTGGCAGCCCTTCTATCAGAATGGGTTTTTTCAATTTGACCTTTTCAAGAACTTTTATTGTTGTCTCCATATACATCCCTTTCTTGTAAGAAAGGTCTGTGCTCAGAAAGCAAAGCTTTCTGGCAGCTCAGAGAACCTTTAGTTCTCTGCAGCTATCAACCCCAAAGAACCGGGGGTTCTTACAGACCTTGTATTCAATTATTACTTATTTTTGTGAATATTAATCCTGCTTTTTTGCCAGGCGGCGGTATTTTCCGTAGCGCTCTGAGAATTTTGGCGGATGGGCGCTTCTTGTCTTCCCACATTTACATATAGCATTCAGCGTGTAGCCGCAATTATCACATTTCATCATTTTCATTGCTTTATCATCTCGAAGTACGTTTCTGCGTCCTTGGATTTGATTTTTTCCAACAGGTCGGTAAATTCACGCTCGCCTTTCTTTGCATTCATGGTTTTAAATTTTACAAGATATTCAGGAGCTGCTATGTATCGCACATCAAGCCCGCTTTTGCGGGCATTTGCAGCGATTTCCTTGATTATATTTACGCCACCTTCCTTATAAGTTTTGATATGTAATCTTGCCCTGAACTCAAATTCTTTCTGTATTATGGTTTTTTCTGCAATCATCTTCAGCTGATCGACCCACTTCTCGGGTATTCCGCGCTCTTTGAGGAGCTGGGGATTTGACAGGGATAATTTAAAGCCTTCGTAGAGCGAGCCAAAGTTTTCCTGCAGCACATAGCCGACTTCCTCGTAGGCTTTGTCAAGGGTCTTTTTCATCGCATCGGCAGCTATCTGCAGCATCTTCTCAGCGCGCTGGTTTAGGCGGTAGTCTTTTATTTTATTGTTTTCCTGTTTCTTGTCAACTCGCTTCAATGAAAGCGAGACATGATTTTCCTCTATCCTTGTGACCTTGGCAACAGCAGTCTGGCCGGTTTTTACGAACTGCCTTATATCCCTTATCCAGCCGCTGGATATCTCTGATATGTGTATCATGCCTTCTATGCCGTACTCTTCCAGATAGGCAAAAGCAGAGTTGGGATTGATCTTGCTTATCTTGCATATGACCAATTCGCCCATGCTTGGCATTCCACGTTTCTTGACCATTTTTACACCTTCTACAGCAATATGTGGCTATTACATTTATAAACAAATTGTATACCACACAGAAAAGACGTATTCTTTGGTTAACTTTCTTCATGAGAAAGGTTAATCCATGACTTCTTCGATCTTTGTCTTGATCTCTGCCAAGCCACCGGTCGGCTCAGCCAGCACAGATTCGCAGACTAGACATTTCACCACAGTAGCGGTTTTATTGAATATTATCTGCTCGTTTCTGCACTTCTTGCATTTTACTTTCAGGAATTTGCTTTTTGGACTTTCCATGATTATGCACCAGTAAATCTAAGGTATTCTGAGTAAAGCATACATGGAGAACATCTGGTTCTCCTGTATAGTTCACAAGGGAGTATACCCTTTTTATCTCCCTTGTAGAACTATAAAAAGACGAATTTTAATACTTTTCTTCTCTTAAACAGAGTTGATACGGTAGTTGATTAATGCTAATACTACGAGGTGAAAACCAATGACAAGTTCAGAAATGAAGACTGAAGACGTTCTAGAGATTGTGGAAATAGCCAGAGAAACAGGAAAAATACGCAAGGGCGTTAACGAGGCAACAAAGGCGGCAGAGCGCGGCATAGCAAAGGTTATTGTCGTGGCAGAGGATATTGATCCTCCGGAAATAGCGATGCACCTGGNNGGGCGCGCTGCAGGACTGGAAGTTTCATGCGCTGTAGTGGCTATAACAGATCTTGGCGACGCTAAAAAGAACTTCAAAGAATAATTCTCTAACAGGTAGATATCATGCCAGAAGACGCAACACCAGCAGAAATAATAACGGTTTTTGGTAGAGCTGGGACCAAGGGAGTTACCAGCGTAAAGTGCCGCGTGATAGATGGCAGGGACAAGGGCAAGATACTTACCCGCAATGTTATGGGACCTGTAAGACTGGGCGACATAGTCATGCTCCGCGAGACTGAAATGGAATCCTCTGGGAGTTATGGGAGAAGGTAAATATGAAATGTTCATTCTGCTCAAGACAAATAGAGAAGGGCACTGGCAAGACTCTTATTCACAGCACTGGCAAGATTTTTTACTATTGCTCAAGCAAATGTGAGGTCAACCAGCAAAAACTTGGCCGGGACCCAAGAAACTTCAAATGGGCACAAGTAAAGACACAGTAAGGCTACGTTTTTCCCCACTTCTATAATTCGAAAGAAACCACACGAAAGTTGACTCTCGCCTATGTTTATACCTACTTCTCCAGTTTTTCCAGCTCTTTTATAATATCGGTTTTTGTTACTATTCCTGTTAACTTTCCTTTTTTCACGACAGGCAGACGATCCACACTATGTCTGTCGATAAGTTTCGCAGCTTTATAGACATCGTCGTCTTCTTCTATGGAAACTACCTTTTTTTCCATGAATTCCCTTACTTTCATGTTCAGCATTTTTTTAAGCTGGACTTTCATGTTGTCATATTCATTTGACTTTATGACAGCTACAACAAGGGAAAACATGTCGCTGCCTTTGTTTATTTTTTCATAGACATCCATGGTACGTATGACATCGGTTTGCGTTACTATGCCTACCAGTTTCCCCTTTTCAACGACAGGACAACCGCTTATTTTTTTATCAGCAAGAATACGAACAACTTTTCCTAACGTATCAGCTGGACGCACAGTTATGGGTCTTTTTGTCATTATGTCCCTGGCTTTCATGTGTGCTAATTGGACACGGGCAGATAAAAAGTTTATACAAGGAGAATATCACTATTTGAAAATAGCGGATTATGTTTATAAACTTTGGCTTTCAACCTATTAGGATAACAATATAGGGCTAGGGGACCTAACAATATTTTTTAATATTGTTTCTAGATTGCTCCGATGAACCTTATCCAAGTGATACAATGGTACAGGATACGAAAGAGACTCGAAGAATAGTCAGAATACTCACTACTGATATAGATGGCTCTCTCAACGTGGAACGTGCTTTGCGAAAGATCCGAGGCGTGAGCTTTATGTTTTCTAAAGCTGTTTGCATTGCTACTGGCACTGATCCAAGAAGAAAAGTCGGCCAGCTCAGCGAAGTGGAAGTAAAAACACTTGAAGGTTTCATAAAGAAACCACAACTGCCAGGGTGGATGCACAACAGGAGAAAAGACCCGGAAACGGGCGAGGACTTGCACATTACTATGGCTGATCTCCAGTTGAAGAAGAGAGATGACATAAACCTTCTGAGAAAATTACGCGCCTACAAGGGAATAAGGCACGAGCTAGGGCAACCTGTACGCGGTCAGCGCACAAGAAGCAGCTTCAGAACACAAAAGAGCGTAGGCGTTTCCAAGAAGAAAATACAACAGGCAGCCAAACCAGCTGCGAAGCCAAAGGAAGAAAAGAAGTGATAATTCATGGGACAACCAAAAAGATTTCGTAAGAAATATGAACGACCGAAGAAGCCCTTTGACAAGGCACGCATAGAAACGGAAAAGAAGGTTAAGGAAAACTTCGGCCTTCGCAGGAAGAAGGAGATATGGCGAGCCGAAGGCATAGTCAGAGACTTCCGAAGACGCGCAAGGGCTTTACAGGCAAAAAGGAACGAAGGTGACGAGAAAGCTCTTATTGACAAAATAAACAAACTTGGAATCCCATCAAAACAACTGGATGACGTGCTTCAGATAGGACTTGATGACATACTTTCCAGAAGACTGCAAACAATAATTTTCAAGAAGGGCCTTGCCAACAGCATGAAACATGCTCGGCAGTTGATTGTGCATGGTCATGTAACGGTCCATGAGAAAAAAGTGTCATGGCCAAGCTATATTGTTGAAAAAGACGACGAGGACAAGATAGCCCTTGATCCTTACATAACTGCGAAAATGATCAAAGAAGAGGCGAAGAAGGAATGAGCGCAACAAATGAACCCTCTAAAGGCAAACCGATTGCAAGAAATACAGGTAGTTTGTGTGGCCATGTTGTTATACGATATGTCAACGAAACAAAATACGAGTGTGTTTCCTGCGGAACGCCAGTAGAAAAAGACGGAACTCATCTTGATATAGACTATGACAGATGTCTTAAATCTCAGTGATAATTATGACAACAAAAGAAAAATGGGGAATAGCACATATATTTTCGTCAGTTAACAATACTATTGTTCATATAACCGACATAACCGGTGCAGAAACGATAGCGATTGCATCAGGCGGACAGGTTTCGGACAAGGACATGAACAAGGGAAAGCCTTTCACAGCAATGAAAGTGGCAAGGAAAGCAGCGGAAAAGGCTACGGCTTCTGGAATCACGAATCTGCACATAAGAATACGCGCACCAGGCGGAATAAAAGCAAGGATACCTGGCCAGGGCGCGCAACCTGCTATTCGTGCTTTAGCTCGCGCTGGATTCCGCATAGGCCAGATAGAGGACGTGACACCTGTGCCGCATGATACATGTAGGAAGAAAGGCGGAAGAAGAGGAAGGAGAGTGTAATAAACTTTTCTTAAAAAGAAAAGTTTAATCAAAAGAAATGAAATTTACGAAAAGAAGGTGAATAATATTATGAACATAAAAATACTTGAGAAGTCGGACACGAAGATGAGATTTATACTGGAAAAGGCAAACCCTGCTTTTGCCAATGCACTACGACGCGTAGCAAAGAACGAAGTTCCTACGATGGCAATAGAATATGTTGATTTTGAGGAAAATACGTCCGGCATGTTTGATGAGCTTGTTGCGCATCGCCTTGGACTTGTACCGCTCACCTTTGACACGGCTGTTTATAATCTTAAATCAGAGTGCAAGTGCGGCGGAAAGGGCTGCAGCAGATGCGAGGTCACGTTAGTGCTTGAGAAGCAGGGCCCTTGTGTTGTTAAATCCGGGGACATGAAATCCACGGATAACAGCGTTCAGCCTGCTGACAAGGACATACCAATTATTGAGCTTCTTGAAAATCAGAGAATGAAATTTGAGGCCGTAGCGCAGCTCGGTCTTGGCACTGAACACATAAAGTGGCAGGCATCCAATGTTGGCTACCAGTACGTTCCCACGGTAAAAGTTAACGCAGAAAAAGCAGACCCTAAGATAGCAGACATCTGCCCTGCGCACGTTTTTGAGAAAAAGGACGACAGGGTAAAAGTTGTCGCGGAAGACAAGTGTATATTATGTATGAGGTGTGTCGAGGTCAGCGAAGGCGTATCGGTTTCAGCAGATGACACAAGCTTCATATTCAACATTGAGTCGGTTTCAGGTCTTACTGTAAAAGAGATACTCAACAAGAGTCTTGACATACTCGAAGAAAGATCACAGGAACTGGCTGAAAGCGTCAAGAAATCGGTTAAGTAAGCACCGTGCTTTACATTTAAGCGTTCAGAAAAATAACTTTGATCAGGCGAGGGTACCCAAGAAGCCCTTTTCTAAAGAAAAGCGCTTGAGGAAAAGAACAAGAGTTCTTTTATAAAAAAGGACTTGGGAATCTGGTCAAAGGGGCAGGAGACGACTAATAATCGTCTGCTAAACTTAAGATCCTGTGGCAGTAGTGCCTGCGGGAGTTCAAATCTCCTCCCTCGCATAACCCTTTCTTCTTTAGAAAAGAAGAAAGCCCTACTGGAAAGAAGAAAATATTATAATTAAGCGCCGGCGGAAAAGAACCAGAAATTAAGCGCTGGCAGTCAAAAGAAAGAAGAAAGTATTATAATTAAGGTGAAACTATGCCACATCCAACAGGACCGACAGATCCGGACACAAGAGCATTGATTGTAAAAATGAAAAAGAAGAAAGACATGTTTTACTTAATCATAGCCAGGCACCTCGCAAAGTCCAAGAGAAGCAAAATTCCTGTCAACGTTACAAGAATCGGGAAGGCGGCTGTTGACAACGATACTGTTGCTGTTCCTGGAAAAGTTCTCGGGTCTGGTGAAATAAAAAAACCCGTGACGGTTTACGCTCTTTCGTTTTCCACTGAGGCAAAAAAGAAAATAGCTGCAGCCGGCGGCAAATGCCTTCCGCTTGACCAGCTCGAGAAAAAAGCGAGGATAATTATATGATAATAAATGGAAAAGACGCTGTGCTCGGAAGGCTGGCTTCATTCACTGCGAAGAAGCTTCTTGCGGGCGAGGAAGTTTCAATAGTAAATGCAGAGAACGTAATAATAACCGGCGATCCCAACAAAATCACAAAAAAATATCTCAAAAGGAGGGAGATAGGTTCGCCGCAGCATGGTCCATTCTTTCCAACAAAGCCTGACTTGATTGTTCGCAGAACCGTAAGAGGCATGCTACCGTATAAAACAAACAAGGGCAGAGCTGCTTTCAAAAAACTGAGAGTCTATATAGGAACTCCTGCGGATATGGGGAAAGGAGAGAGCATTGCCGTCAAGACTGTGCGAACCCGCTTTATGACAGTTGGCAAATTGGCTGAACAGATTGGATGGAGAAAATAATTATGATAACACTAAAGATGAATATTTACAATGGAAAAGTGAAAGTAGGCCAGAGATACCTGGCAATAACAGGACCATTGTCAGGGTCTAGAATTCATGTAAGCGAAGTTTATCAAGGCGGTTGTGTATTGACAGCAGACAGAGTGCCACACGTAACCCCGAGATACCAACAATATCATTTTAGGGAAAAATCCTTTGTCGGAAGCATGAAAGGTGGACGGGATACAACTGCCGATAGTTTATTACTCCTCAATGGAAGAGTGTGATAATTATCTGCAAAAAGAGTTGAATTGAACATGTCTGAGGAAACAAAGAAAAAGAAGAAAATAATGATTGTAATGGGCAAGCGAAAGAAAGCCATAGCCAGTGCAATTGTACAGGAAGGCACGGGCATTATAAGAGTTAACTCGAAGCTTATTGATGCTGTGCAGCCGCGTTATGTTCAAATGAGACTTAAGGAGCCTGTGACTCTTGCCGGTGAACTTGCGAAGAGAGTAAATATAGATGTCAAGGTTATTGGCGGCGGCGTCTGGGGACAGGCTGATGCTGCACGCACGGCGATAGCAAATGCACTGGTAAACTGGACCAAGGACAACAAACTCAAAGAGGCTTATGTTGATTATGACCGTTCTCTTCTCGTATCGGATCCAAGAAGAACAGAACCGCACAAGCCATCACGCAGCACGGCAGGACCGAGAAGAACGAAACAGCAAAGTAAACGTTAAATAATTAACAATTTGTAAAAGAAAATATAGGTGATTAATACGCAGATTCCAATTAGGTGTTTCACATGTGGTAAGCCCGTAGGCGGCTTGTGGGAAAAATACAAGGAACGTGTTGAAAAAGGCGAGCAGCCAGGCAAAGTCCTGGATGATTTAGGTGTTGAGCGCTACTGCTGCAGGACACTGCTGCTTACGCACAGAGACATAATCAAGAAGATCGCGAAGTACAGAGTATAGAGCTACTTCAAAGTAACAAATAGCGATAAGTTTATAAGGGTTTCTATCATTGAATATTTATGCAAGCAGTTTTGCCGGCTATTGACAGGGAATTAGTCATAAGTCCAGCGGAGCATACGTCTTTTACTGGGGACAGGTATGCGCGGGCTGGCTATACGACGCACTGCGCTACACAGCAGACTGACACGCCGCACATGAATTATGCTGAGATACTTTCTCTTGTTCCAGAAGGTCACAGAATTTCGGCTCTTGATGAAATATCGTACTTAGTACGACGCGAGGCTGAACTTAAAGGCAGTGATGGCAATCCACGAGATGCATTGAAGGACCCACTTTTCGCTAGGCAGATAGAAAGCAATCCTTACAGATGGAACTGGACACATGTGGCATTGCGCGCCCCTGAAGGCAAAAATACATTTCCTATTGAAACTGATGGTCAAGGAAGAAAATACGGCATTGGCAATTATGTCAGAGGCGACAAGGTAATTGCTGAAGGCATTAGAATACCTGTCAGTCAGGGTAGCAAAGTTGTTGCCATGAACACTGTCTTGCTTATACCTGCTGAAGTTTCAGACGGAAATGAACCACAACACACTACACATTGGTATTTTGACCCAGAACACTATAATGAAAAAAAGGAAGTCGCTGTTCGGCTCTACGGCGGCTGGGGCTACGACGGGCGCGACTGGTGCCTCGCCTTGGGTGCGAACGTCGGGCGGTCGTACGCGGATTCGAACGCCTCTTTCCGTCTGTTTCAGGGTTCTCTTGATGAATTTCAGCTTCCTACAGTTGAGTATTATGTAAGGGACCGAGAAAGCTATGAACGGGGATTAGCGGATGGAATAGCAAGGGGATTGGAAGACGGCGTGAAAAGCGGAGTACGACAGGAAAGAGAGCGTATTTCAGGCGAATTGTCTGTATTCTTGGATAAATTAAAACAATAAATAGAAATTATTACAATTATTTCTATGATTTTTAAAATAAAATGTCATATTAGAGTCTGTCCCCCCCAATGAACAAGTAAACCAATTTTTTTCTCATGGTCCTGGCCGACGCCAGTTGCACATCAAAGCGACGACTACACGCACGAATTCGTCCTGTGCAATTGACGGAACCCTGAACTACACGCCCGCTTATAGCCCGGCATTTTGTTATTTTGCCGGCATGAAATACAGCAGCGAGATACGTCGAACTGCAGTGGATAGATGCAAATCTATTTTTGGTAAGCAGGCTACAATGTTCGCTGTTCAGCTCAACGGCAACTGGTACAACGACGAGCCTGGCTTCTCGGCAGAGTGCCANNTGCATCGTATACCTTGCGACGTGATTTCGAACGCCTCTTTCCGCAATAGTCCAGTGGCCGGGACTTTTTTATGATACCGCTCTATGACCAGCTTTGCCTTATGAAAAACCTGAAAAATGCCTACAGGAAGGCACGAAAAGGAAAGGTAACAAAATGGTATGTAAAAGAGTTTGATGCTAATGCAGAGAAAAATCTGGTAGAACTGCAAAAAGAACTTCTAAGCGGGACATATGAACCACGACCGATGAAAACGTTTATCATACGCGACCCAAAAACTCGTGTCATCTCTGCCTCTAATTTTCGCGACCGAATAGTGCATCATGCCTTGTGCAACGTAATCGAACCGATATTCGAGAAGGCGTTCATACACGATTCCTACGCAAACAGGAAGGGCAAGGGCACGCATGCCGCACTGGAGCGGTTTGACAGGTTCAAGCGCAAAGTATCGAAAAACGGGCTTTTGCTGTCTCAAAAGGACAACAATATTGTATGCGGTTATGTGCTGAAGGCGGACATAAAGCACTACTTTGACTCTGTGGATCATGAGGTAATGATGCGAACTATAAGAAGGAAAATTCCAGACGATAAAATTCTCTGCCTGATAAGACGAATTCTTTATAATTACAACAGCAAAATCCTAGGAAAAGGAATGCCAATTGGCAACCTCACAAGCCAGTTCTTCGCGAATGTCTATCTGAACGAACTGGATTATTTTGTGAAGCATAAACTTAGAGTGAAATACTACGTTCGATATGTTGACGATTTCGTGATATTACATGAATCAAGGGAAATTCTCGAATCTTATAAAATACAGATAAGTGGATTCCTTAATAACATAAAACTGGAGCTGCATCCGCAGAAATCGAAGATTGTGCCGCTGTGTTCGGGAATCAAGTTACTTGGCTTCAGGGTATTCTATAAATATAGGCTGCCAAAGAAAGGCAGTATAAGCAGAATTATACACAGGATTGATTATTTTCTCAGTCTTTACAACGACGGAATCATAAGCAAGGGAGAAATTTTGCGGAGAATTGATGGCTGGAACGCCTATGCAATGCACGCGAATACGTATAAACTTCGAGAATCATTAATGGAATCGCTGGCAAAGAAGCTAGACGATATTGATAAAGACAAAATTCAAATGCCTTAATAAAGTTCCTAACTATTTTCTATTCGTGAACATCAAACAGCTACTTGCCATAGCCAAAATAGTCCCGAAGCAGGAGATGGACCAGTACTTTCTTCAAAGTGATGATATACTTAATGAGGAAGTTTTTCTCGCTGCGCTAAACAGCAAGGATACGGTTTTGGAGGTAGGTGCTGGTATAGGTAATCTTACCATACTTCTTTCGGAAAAAACAAGAGTACTGGCTATAGAGAAGGATTATTCTTTCACTCATATACTCAAGGGCATAAACAACTGCGACGCTGTTTTTGGTGACGCTTTAGAATTTCTCGAGTCCCTAAGGAATACCGAGAAGAAGCCTCGCAGTTCTTTCAATAAAATCGTCTCTAATATTCCCTACTCTATTTCTCAGCCGCTGCTGCTAGAGTTCTTCAGGCACAAATGGGATATTGCTGTCCTCATAGTGCAGAAGGAGTTTGCTGAAAAACTGATATCAAAGGAAAGACTGGGTATGATAATGGCAGACATGGCGGAGACAAAGATAATCAGAGACGTGCCTGCCGATGCTTTCTATCCCAAGGCGGTTGAGTCAGCTATAGTTTTCATAAAACAAAAGAAACTTCTTGACGATAAATTCTGGGATTTTTTATGCATGCTTAAGCCGAACAAGAACGTCTCCAATCAGATAAAGAAATGCCCGACCCAACTGAAGAGCAAGAAAGCGCATCAGTTGACCCTAGCAGAACTAAAGAAACTTTACAAACTTACTCAAAGCTAAAATGCTTTTTAGTTTGCATTTAATAGTTCGGGATTGACCAAATACACTTCAAAAGTTTTTCTGCCAAATTGCTTTGCTACGGTTTCATCCAATCCTATAAAAAAATCCAATACATTACCTTTTACAGCGCCTCCGGTGTCCTCTGCACGAAAATAACCTGTTAACTTATCTCGGTTTTCTCTAAGGAAAGCATATAATTCTGTAGCTCTGTAGAAATGCTCAAGGAAAAGCCACAGGAGCATCATTGTGAATACACAATGATGCTAGTAACTAGAGGGTGTCATGAATACATGACACCCTCCCTATGGCTTTTATCATAGGTTTTCTACAGAGCTAATTCTGTATAATTTTTCGAATCATTTAGCAAATTCTTGAATTGGGATGTTTTGCCGTCAAGTTTGGGTATATACAGCTCACTTCCAAGCGGGATCAGCATAGGATCTATTGCAACTGTTCTTGAAAATCTTGGGTAGACACCTGTTGCGGTATTGTTGCCCGTCTCTATGTATGCTGTTACCTCAAATTCTAGCGGAGAAACATGATTGAAGAAACCTATAAATGGATTTTCTTGGACTTGTGCTTGCTTCTCAATAGGATATTTATTATCAGTCAAGTGGTCTGATGAGTATGCAAACAACGACAAACCGAGCATAGCGCCGGCCGCATTTCGTGCTAATTTTTTGTAATTCATAGAATCACCAAACAAGTGAAACAAAATCTTCAACTCTATAAAGACATGACAACGCTTATAAAACACCGATTCTACTTTTCACCTTCCAAAAATCGTAGGTTAACAGAACCGCGTAATGCTTAAAAGGCGACCAAGCCGCGAAAAGCTTAAGAGGCGGGTCTACAACTAGTAAGCGGTAATCAGTATGTTGCAAGGACTTACAAAGGAATTGTTCGACGAGCCTGTTAGCTTACCAGCGCAGAGGGAAATCAGGGATTTTTACTTAAAGGAAGCTGTGGCATCGACCTATGAAGCTGCTCCGATGTTTGCAAATTCTGATCCTAGACCACCAACACGAATTTTTTTTGACAAAGACCTTAAAAATACTTCTACATTAGCCTGGTATCTTGATCCAAGGGAAGTTACTGCGACTTATCCAAGAGAAGGCCGGGAAATTGAAAGACAATTAGGTTCAGATGAGCCAGTAATGGCTATCAATCCTAAATTGGTTTACATGAACGACTGGAAGAAACATAGATCTATTGCGGCGCACGAAGGACGACATGGATCACAGCCAGCAAAACTATTATTGAAATCCGTATACGCAATGACAGATAGTGGTTTTTTGCCTTTAGGAGAAATGTTCATAGAAGGCAGTGTGGAATGGTCCATGGAACAAAGAAACAGAAAAGCACCCAGCACATATATGGCTGAGGAGCACCCGCGACATACACCAATGTATACAACATTCAAGAATCTTATTTACGATCTTGAAGCAAGACAAAATGGCATAGTCAGGCAGGTTTATAGAGCTGCACAAAGAGGGGGACCTAATGCAGTTGTAAGGCTCCTTAACGAAGTGCCTGGAATAGGTGAACTTACAAATGAGTATGCGGCTAAATTGAATAGTAGAAGGAACATGCAATACGCCCGAGCAGCCTAGCTGACAATAATCTTGTTCTTGCCGCGGAATGAGGCACCAAGTTTTGTTTCATCCGGTATATGACCGTTCTGCAGCATCTTCATTTCACGCAGGGACTGTAAGTGGGTACGGCTGTGAATCTTCAGGGCATTCCAGCTTGGAAAAACCTGTTCGCATCTCATGCAACGGG
>DUFR01000027.1 GCA_013331845.1 Candidatus Aenigmatarchaeota archaeon
GGAACTATTACGATTCTTCCGGATTCGGCTGTTTTGCCCTACAGATTGTATCTTTTTGACATGAGGTTGAGATAAATGTTGCCCCTTGAATACACGATGGTAAGAGAAGATGAAACGGTATTTGGCATAGCAAAGATGATTGAAAGAGACATAGCTGCCCAGGGCATACCATTAGCAAAGTATTTTGAAATGCTGGAAAGCGAAATAGCCCGGAACCCGCTAAATCCAGTGCCCTATGCAAAAAAGTCATTTCTTCTCCAGAGGAGTACATATCAGGCCGTGGAAGTAGTTGAAAGAGGTCTGAAAGCTGTAGGTGATAATCATCTGCTTTACCATTGCCGTGGCATGGCCTATGAACACGCAGGCCAGCGGTCAAGGGCTCTGGAGGATTTCAAAAGAGCTGTAGAAATCTATCCCATAGCCACGGAAACTATTGTTACACTGGGAACTTTGCTCACCCGTGATAAGCGCTACGATGAAGCAATGTCCTATTGGGATCGTTTGATAGAATTAAGTCCGGAAATNNTGACAGGTTTGCCGATGGCTTGAGGGAATATGAAACTGCTGCGAACCTTGGCGGTGAAAAGAGAAAAATAGCCAGTGAAATGAAAGTTGTAACAAAAAAACTATTGCTTAAAAAAAGATACTGGGAACTGGCTCAAATCTATGAAAAAGCCAATGAACTGGATCCGGGTAATGTTGATACATTGATGGGACTAGCCGGTGTTTATGGTGGTCTTGGTGAAACTGATAAAGAAATCCACTACCTAGATGAATTGTACAGCGCCTCTGAAAAAACAGACATTGTGCCTCTCCTTGAACTAACAGCTACAGCTCTTGGCAATGCAGAACGGCTGCGCGAAGCTGCTCATGTTACTGAAAGACTATACAGGATGACAAATGATAAGAGTTATCTGATTAATCTGGCCCAGATGGCAATGGCATTGGATGACCGTTCACTCATAGAACCTTACATGGCAGAAATCTCTTCCCTGATGTCCCAAAAACCTAGAGAAAGTGAATTCAAAGCAGGAAGAAACGATCCCTGTCCCTGCGGCTCTGGTCAAAAGTTCAAGAAATGCCACGGATCTGCCTGAAGAAAACATTGAGGCCGCAGGCTTCGCATTTATTCATTCTCATAAATAAACGTAGATGCTTAAAGCCGTTACAAGTAGAAGAGGTTTAACCGAAGAAGTTTAGGTATTAGAAAAACCTCTAACATTGGGTGACTACGAAACCCGTAAATATAGTCACCTATTTAATATCCTTTTCTTATGTGCCGTGAGATAACGCCGCAAAAAATACTTTACAAATTTTTCTTCACCCTTTTCCAGCGCGTGGTAGTATGCACGCCGTTTTTTATATTCTATAATAATCATTGGATAGCCGCTGTGCCAAAGAATGTGGTTCATAATGAGGCGTCCTATCCTTCCGTTGCCGTCGCCAAAAGGATGTATTTTTTCAAACTTGTAGTGAGCACGGGCCGCGAATTCAACAGGATTGGTGCTTTGTATCTTCAAGAACGAAATAAATTCACCCATCAGTTTTTCGACGTCCTGCCAGTCGGGAGCAACATAAGATCCTACACGAATAAGATATCTTCTGAGTTTTCCTGCAATATCTGGTTTTGTTTCGCCAAAAATTTTTTGATGCCATTTTAGAATAACTAGAACATCTATTTTACTCTTCTCGTCAAGCATGGAGAGAAATACCTTTGCATGGGTTTCTGTTTCTCTCACGTCTTTCAAAGGCTTTCTTGGCGAGATCTTGTCATGAATTATTTCCCTGGCTTCTGCGAGGGTTATTGTAGACCCTTCTATTGCATTTGTGTTATATGTAAATGCTATGGCAATCTCTTCTTTCTCCTGCTGCTTTACGCTTTCCGGTATTTTTTTCCATTCACTCTGAAAATTGTTTCTTATTCTTTCCAGCTTGTCAGCAAGCTCCTTTTTCTGCTCTTCTTCCAACTCTTCTTTTATCTTGTCGATATTTTTTGGGATTTCTGTGCCAAGATAAATCTCCCTTGACATCACTTTGCCGTCTTTTCTGAAGGAATGCTTTAGATAAAAGTATTTTTTTGTCCCTTTCTTGCGTGTTATGACTTTCATGTTATATATTACCACTACAAACTATTTAAATATGTGATTTTAGGATTTATGTAGTGGTATAGTGCCGAAGACCTATCGCACAAAAGAGCGAATTAGCCTAAATCGGGCGGATTTTTAGATGAAGAAAGAACTATTTCTTCGCTATGATGCCCATTTTTTTGTGGCACGCTGCATGCGCCTTGACATCTTTTTCGTCATAGCCCTTGTTTTTCTTGTGCCACTCGTCATGCTCTTTCTGTGTAATGACAATATTTTTCTTTTTATTCATGTGGCTATTTTGCAAGAAGGATCTTAATAAGCATTCACCCGAAGAACAAATATTTGTAAATTACTTTTTCTCAGCGTAGCTTGGGCCCCTGTTTTTTCGCATAATCAAGTACGTCAGCAAGAACACGACCACCATTATAACCGGAATCCACCATGTTCCGGAAATAATTGCCCATATTAGGACAATAACAGCTACAGGTATCNNGCAATATAATCTACCATGGATGTGTTTATGTCTGCACTCACGGGAAGACCCGCCTGCAGAATAAGCACAGGATAGTCTCTCACTTGTTTACCTTTCCATGATCCGTTTATTTTGTAGACAGGTAAATCATTCGTCATTAGAAAATGTTTACAGAAATGTTTTTAAGAACACTCGCCGCGGAAAAGAGCCCATTCCTCACACTCATGACCATTGGGCAGTGTGCACATCCAGACCTGCCCGCCGCCGCCAGGGCCCGGCTCTTCCTGTATGATTTCAAGCGTGCCGCCTTTGTCTATGCAATTTACAGAAGCAGGATTGGTTATTTGCGCTGAATTAGCTATTGCGGCGTTGCACTGTTCTTGAGTCTTGAATGTATTAACGCCATCAGCACCGTAGCCACTGCCGCATTCATCGTATAAACAAGTGAACTCGGACGGACATGGTGGTACTACACAAGCAAAGGCCGCTTTTACCCACAGAGGCACGCAAACCGCAGGGCAGATGCCGCTGTTATTTCCAGTGCCACCATTTATCTCTGTTGGACATTCAGCAAACTCACAATTAGGCCCTGTTCTTCCAACTGCGCTTCCATCCGGGCACATTTTTGCCTCCTATGTGCAGCCAGTGCCATTATTTCCTTGCGTCAAAACAATAAACAGAACTGCTGCCAGTATAACAAGACTAACGACAACCACGCTGATTTTCATAGAAATAATTTGTCTTTGGAAGTATAAAAACTAATTTTGAATTAAGCCCTAAGGACTCTGTCCACGTACCTGATCATTTCTTCGTCATTCGATGCTGTTTCTATAAGACTTGTGTCAACTTCTCTAAAATCTATAAAATCATCTTTGTCTAGGTGTATTACGCGTGGAATGTCGTTTCTTTTCATCCCACCAAGAATAGACGCTGCGCCGCCAGATCGTTCCATTGCAACGACTCCCTTCGAAGACTTGAGCGCCTTGAGTGCTTCATCTAGTGTCCCGCCGCCACCATTGACAACAACAAGCATATCTGCGACTTCTGATAAATATTCCCTTCTCTCACTCATATTATTGCCAGCTCTCACAACATCCACTGCGCCCCTGGGAGACAGGGCGCCTAGCACTTGATAAGCTTCTGGAATTTCATATGGAAAATTTCTGCGGAGCCTTGATATTGAAACATTCAAAAATTCTTCATATTCAGGTACTAGAACAAAAAATTTGTCATCTGCCATACTTCTGCTAAGCGACAATCTTTTTTCCAAAAGCTTATCTATGCAGTATTTTATTACACCCGCGTAAACATCGACACCGACGCCATTAACGCCGCCGGTAAATACAGAACCTCCATATTGACCTGCGTAGTCTCGGAGTTTATAGCCTGCATTCATTCCGAACTCTCTTTTATAATCTCTAGTGGGTCGCGTAGAACCTATCACGCCTATCAGTGGTTTTTCCTGCTGAGCTCTGATATCGTTTATCAATTGTGTGTCCATAACATCACTTTAATCTATAAAGATGAAATTTTCTCCCATCAATTTCTGATTTCAGGTAATCAGGCCCATTGGGACCATTTACAGAAGCGCCTTTTATGGAGGACGCGCCATATCCTCTTACTTTGTTCATGACACGTTGTAATGATCTCCCGGTACAAACGTAATCTTCCACACACAATACGATTTTTCCATTTGAGCACGATTTTATGAAAGGTTCTTGTTCTTCCACCATCCTGACATCGTCGTCGCCACGTCTCCATGATCTCCTCAGAAAGCCCAAGTCCGTCTCAAAAAACCCTGAAAGGGGCATTACGACTTCGCTGGATCCGCACGCACATCCTACAATATAATCAGGAACAAATCCTTTTCCATCTAAAGAATGCTCAGAAATCTGTTGTAAAAAGGATTGTATGCCAGGTGGATATATGCCATTGTAATCCACGTTTCTGAATTTTGTAGTATATCGAACATCTCTCCCCAATGCTCTGATATCGTCTTGTATGTGGTTGAGCGCCTCTCTAAAAAGAGCAGGATCCGGCTCTCCCATATAATATCCTGTAAGAAATTTCACACCCGCTTCCACAAGCCTGTCCAAAACCTTCAATGCAGAAGATCTGCTTTCAGGTGGAATAGAACCAGATATCATGCTGTCGTAAAGGGGCTGGAATCCATAGTAAAGTGCATTTCTAATGGCGTCAGAATCATGCAGTGTTGTTTTGGCATAGTCTAGCCATTCTGGGAAATTTCTTGCATCTACGTGATCGTGACAATAACGGCGCGATTCTGATAAATTGGCATCTGATAATTTCCTGAGTCGCGCTTCCAGTTTTTGTAATATATCGCTTTCAGCTGGCTTTGCCCTGTTAAATTTTGGCATTACCACAAAGTGACAAAAAGACTTAAAAGCTTATGTTTATTCATTGCATGTAGTCTCAGCGTAATTTTTTGCGACTGCAGACTAATTTCCAGAAAAATTAGAATTAAATGTTTACGACAGTTTCATTTCCGTGACAAAAAGATGCACATTTCTGCCCTTGTAAACTATGTTGGGCGGCAGTCTTATTGCACTATCCGATAGTTCTGCAGGATAGCCCAGTACTGACAGCTGCAAAGAATCGCCGGTTACATTTGCGCTGATGCCGTAGAAAGAAATGTATTTACCGTCCATGCTAACTGTCTGCCCTGACTGCAGCGGGTATGTGTCGTTGAACAGCCTTCTTAGTTTCTTTACATCCTGCTGGGTAAATGACGTACGGAGAATATATCCGAAATCTATAAAACGGAATATGAAGTTATTGACATGAGCGAATCGCTTTTAACAAATATCATTTTCTTCCAGGAANNTGGTCAAGTTTCTTGTAAAACGCCGGAAACTTTTCTCTTCTCGCATAGGCGTCTGCCTTCCATTTTGGGTAAGAGTCTTCTATGCCCTGTATAGTACCGTTCAGCAGCTCGAAATCATTATGTTCTGCGAAAAGCTGTACGTGTGCTATCTCATGGCCAGGACAGAATAACTTTGTTCCGTCTTTTATGTAGAGTGCAAGAAAATTAAGTGAATGCGCACTATGCTCGTATTCATTGTAGCGAACAAGCCATATTGCCTCACTGGCGAGGTCCTCTGCAAAAGGGTCTCCTGCAAGCTTTTCCTTGAATGCCATAAGCATCTCCACCGTGATCTTATTTTGATCTGAGAGCTTCTCCAGTTCAAGGGACTGTGAGAGCAGTTGCTGGTCGCCCACCACACTTTTTGTAGAGGCACAGCCCGCTACGAGCACTATCATAACAAGCAAAAGATAAAATTTCATAATTTACACCTGAAAAGGGAAAAAAGGCGCTGCTATTATTTACCGCAGCAGCCGCAACATGACGCTTTACTATCTTTCTTCATTGGTTTCTTTTTCTTTACAGCCATTTTTTCACCTCTATCTAAGAATGCATTTCTCTTGAAAATTGCATTCTGGATGACATGTTCTCAGATACCTATGACGTTAGTCATGGATTATAAAGAACATATCATTTTACTTCTACCCTTTTTTCATTGTCATATACGTATATTTTATCTTGCTCATCTTTTGTTCTGTGGTGCGATCCGTCGCACAGCGGCTGGTTTTTGCTCAGGCCGCATACGCAGACAAATACAGAGTCTCCGTGTGCCGTTTTTACTTCGTGCGGGCCCTGCGCCTCATGCTTTACTAATCTTGCCATATTATTCACCTCTTGAGCTTTTCTTTGAAAAAGAAAATCTCAATCAAAAGAAATATATTTATAGTTATTATCTTCGTATTACTTTATTCTTTCTTGCTTCTTTCTTGACTGCGTCAGCAATAAGCTTTACGATGCTTTTGTCAAGCACGTCAGGCAAAATGCGTTCACGTGTCGGCTCAACACTTCCTGCTAATGCTCTGGTAGCTGCCAGCTTCATTTCACCTGTGATTTTGGTCGCTTTGGCGTTTATAGCGCCCCTGAAGACGCCGGGAAACGCAAGAGCATTGTTTATCTGATTAGGAAAATCACTTCTGCCTGTGCCGACTATGGACGCTCCTGCTTCCAATGCATCTTGCGGCATTATCTCTGGAGTCGGGTTAGCCATGGCAAAGACTATTGCATTTGGAGCCATGGACTTTACCATATCCTTCGTGACAGCATTGCCCTTCGAGACACCTATGAAAACATCAGCACCTTTCATGGCATCTGCCAGTGTGCCAGTAACCTTGTTTTTGTTTGTGTATTTCACCAGCTTCTTTTTGTAATCATTGTTCAGATCAGGACGTTCGTCATAGATTATTCCCTTTGAATCACATATTATGAGCTCTTTTACAGATGTGCAGACATGCTCGTTTATCTCAAAACATGAAAGAAGGTTTGCAATGGACGTGCCAGCAGCGCCGGCGCCGTTTATCACGACCTTCAAATCCTCCAGCTTTTTCCCAACGACTTTCACAGCATTTACAAGAGCCGCGCTTATTACTATGGCAGTTCCATGCTGGTCGTCATGGAAGACGGGTATGCCTATGTCCTGCAAAGCCGCTTCAATCTCAAAGCAGCGTGGCGCACTTATGTCCTCCAGGTTGATGCCGGCAAAGGCAGGCGCAATATTTTTTACTGTCTTAATAATTTCTTGTGTGTCCTGTGTTGCAAGACATATGGGAAACGCATCTATGCGCGCTAATTCTTTGAAAAGTATGGCTTTGCCTTCCATAACCGGCAGCGCCGCTTCTGGCCCTATGTTTCCCAAACCAAGCACGGCCGAGCCGTCTGTGACAACGGCTATTGTGTTGCGTTTCATTGTATAATCATAAACTGCTTTTTTGTCGCCAGCTATCGCAAGAGAAACTTCAGCAACACCCGGCGTATATGCTAAAGACAAGTCGTGTTTTGTCTTCAAAGAAACTTTTGACTTGACAGCCAGCTTGCCGTGCTTCTTTCTGTGCAATTTGAGAGATTCTTCTTTGAGTTCCATTTTAAACACCTAATGAGCTTCTTTCAAAAACAATCAAAAGAAACATATTAGCATTTTAATTTTCTGAATATGACCAGCACCCGCTGTAATTTAATTCTTCACCCATAAAATTACTCTTTAAGTGCCTTTTCTATGGCAGGTTTGTTAAAGCCGACAATTATTTGTCCGTTTATGTCTATTACCGGAACGCCCATCTGGCCGCTCTTTTCTATCATTTCCTCTGCGCTAGCCTCGTCTTCTTCCACGTTAATTTCTGTATACTTGACATTGTTTTTCTTGAAGAAGTCCTTTGCCTGAACGCAGTAGGGACAGTGTGTAGTCGTGTAAATTTTTACAGTCATTTAAAGCACCTCTATTTTTATTACAATGAAAGTTCTTATACGTTTATATTTATAGCTGACCAATTTTTGTAATAGCTAGACATTAATTGGTCACATACAAGGTGAAACGAAGTTTCATCTGTACAGGTTAAGCGAAGCTTAACCATGTATAGTAAACCAAAGTATAATATCAAACTATTTCATTTGGTTAACTATAAATACGTTCAACATTTACAAGAAATGTAACAGTAATAGCTAAAAATGACGCTACCCAGCCTTTGGCATTACTTCAGACACTGCACGAGGCTTCCATCTCGCTGGCGACAACATTCTCAAAGTCAGAAAATGCCTTGAGCCCGACAAATGTCCTGCCGTTCACAAAGTATGTCGGTGTTGCAAATATTCCAGCTGCGACTCCGGTATCATAATCCTTTCTGACCTTCTCCACGTACGTATTGGAGTCAAAGCAGTTGTCAAACTGCGTCGTGTCCATTCCCAGCTCAGCAGCTATGTCATGCAGTTTCTGGATGCTCATGCTGCTCTGGTATTCGAACAGCTTGTCATGGTATTCCCAATACATGTTTTGATCAAGCGCACAATAAGCTGCCTCAGCTGTTTCCGAGCTGAAATTATGATAGGGCAGCGGCATTATGCGGAACGTAAAGCTTACATTTTCACCGTACTTGTTGAGTATCTGCTGCCTGAATATCTCTGCTTTTTTCGTGAAAGGACAGATGAAGCACCCGACCTCCACAATCTTAACCGGTGCGTCCAAGCTGCCTATGGTTGGGTTGCCATCAACCTCAAGCGGCTTTATGGCCGCTGTTTTGTCCTCCACTGATCTGGTCAGCAGCGCATTGTAAATGCAGAAGTCATTGGAGTTTGGGCCGTTGCAGTTTCCGTAGACCACAAAGCTGTAGAAGCCGTAGGCAATGAAGGCTGCGCTGACGAGCATTATTATCAGAAGAATCCAGGTGAGCATGGCAAAGCGCCTGAAGACGAAACGTGCAAGCCCAGGGCTGCCTTTGCCTATCTTTGCAGAGATTTTTGATTTCATCTCCTGGTCAAACTGCGTGTCGCACGCTTTGAGCATTAGCTGCCGGCGCATGCAGTGCAGTGATTCGCGGAAATATCTCCTGTATTTTGCCGAGAACAGACCGAGAATACCAAAAATCACAAGACCAATTATGCAAAAAACCATATTATCACTTTCCAAGAGTCGCCACTTTTTTTACCGCAGCTACGAACTTTTCCGCATCAACCTCGTTGTTGTAAAGGTAAAGCGACGCGCGGACAGAGCCGCTGATTCCGTGCGTATTGAACCAGTTATGGCAGCAGTGAAATCCGCCGCGTACCATAATGTTGTAAGAGTCGAGCATTATTGCCAATTCTTTTGAATCTATGCCACTGACATTGAAGGAAACAATGCAGCCGCGTTCTTCTGGCGAGCCGGCGATTATTGTTACGTTCTTTATGCTGCTAAGGCCTTCTGTAATAATTTTGTTGATTGAGGTTTCGTGTTTCTCTACGTTTTTCATGCCAATCGATTCCAGATAGCCTATGGCAGCTCCCAAACCTATGGCGCCGGCATAGTTCTGCAGTCCTGCCTCAAAGACCTCAGGCGGTTTCAGGAATATAGGCTTTCCATTTACAACATCCTGCACAGTCCCGCCGCCTACCATGAATGGTTCCATATCTTCTGCTATTTCCTTTTTTATGTAAAGACAGCCGATGCTGGGCCCGAGCATTTTGTGTCCTGAAAACGCCATGACGTCGCAGCCAATTTTTTTTACATCTGTTTCCTTATGTGGCACGCTTTGCGCGCCGTCTATCATAAAAACAGCGCCTTGGTCGTGAGCAGTCTCACCTATTTCTTTAACAGAAAAAGTCTCGCCGTCAATATTAGATGTGTGCACCACTGAAACAACCTTTACGTTTTTGTTCACTGTATTTCTGAAGGCTGCCATGTCAAACCTGCCATTGCACGTGGGAACTATTACATGATGGTATTTCAACCACGGCAAAAAATTAGAATTATGCTCCTTGTCGCTCGTTATTATCGTGTCTGTTGGTTTAAGTTTAAGAGAATTTGCAACAAGATTGATGCTTTCTGTGGTGTTTCTGGTAAATATTATTTCCTCTTGCTTTGCTCCTACGAATCTCGCCACCTTCTTTCTGGCAGTCTCATATTCTTCCGTGACTTTTTTTCCAAGACGGTGGGCACTACGCTCGCCGCAGGACGGGTAGTTGTAGTAATAATCATTCATGGCCTCTACGACAGGGCGCGGCTTGAGAGACATACAGGCGCTGTCAAGATAAACTATATTCTTTTCTAGAAGAGGAAAATCTTTTCTTATCTTGTCTGTATTCATTGAAACTCACGTTGTTTTTAAAAGAGAAAAGCACAAAAAATGAAAATGGTGCAGTTCACTTGGCCAATTCTGCTTTAACAGCG
>DUFR01000047.1 GCA_013331845.1 Candidatus Aenigmatarchaeota archaeon
GCACACTATTACAAACAACTTCGACATAACATTAGGCAGGGCAGAAATTCCTGCTGCCTACATAGCAGTTATTATAATAATCATCGCCGGCGCAGCATATTACCTAAGAAAACGTCATTCTAGAAAAAAAGGTGGTTAAATGTCTGCCACCTTGCGCACCGTATCCTTTCTCGCTGTCAAAGATCTTAAAAGAGATAAAAAAATAGCGATGCTGGTGATATTTCTTCTGGCTTTCTCATATTTCAACATAACCTTCTTTGCGGCTTTCATAAACGGCGTTGGCAACACTTTCCAGAATGAAATCGTGAACACAGCAACTTCCCACATATATATAACGCCGTCCGAAACAGGAAACCAAAAATATATCAATGATCTTTCCTCATTGAAGAAAAAGGTTGAGCTGAACCCAGATGTTGTAGCCACTGCTGCGCGTATCAATGTACCTCTTACTATCAGCTACAAAAGCAAACAGTTTTCTCTTTCAGCAGTAGCGCTAAAGCCATCGGACGAGGCATATGTTTCGACAATTCTTACGTATATTTTAGATGGCTCATTTCTAACAGACCAGAGCAACGATGAAATTGTTCTGGGGAGATTCATAGCAGGCGAGCAGCTGGAAAACACGATTGGCAGGCAAACATTTGGACAACTCGTACAGGGTCTTGGTGTAAAGGTAGGTGAAGTGGTAACAGTAACATATCCTGACGGCACAAAAAAGGATTATCGTGTTAAAGGCATTGTAGGTTCTGACAGCATGGCAGCTGTATCCCAGGAGGTCTTCATCACGTTTAATGAGGGCTCGCGGGTTCTCGGCATCAGCGACCAGGCTTCCAATTTTTTGATAAAAATTAACAACAAATACAACGCTGACAGTGTCAAGAAAGCAATAATGGAATCGGGAATAAAAAATGTGGAAATCAAGACCTGGATCGAAGCATCAAGCTTTGTTGGAGCCATAAACGCTGCATTCGGCATAGTAACCATGGTAACATCTTTCGTAGGCGTAATTGTTGTTATCTCGACAATAGGCATTGTCATATTCATCAACACAGCGCGAAAAAAGCGGATAATAGGTGTGTTGAAAGCGATCGGCATGAGCAGTCATGAAATAATGCTCATATTCCTGCTGGAGTCTGTAATATTTGGAATAGTAGGCTCCCTGGTGGGTATGGGTATATTTTCAGCAATGACATTTTACACAAACTCAAATCCAATCGCCCTGCCAATAGGCAAGCTTTATCCATCATTGTCAAACGACGCCATCGTCGGCGCTGCCCTTATGATAATAATAATATCATTGTTAGCAGGCTACCTGCCAGCGCGTCAGGCATCAAAGCAGAAGATACTTGAAACGATAAAGACGGTTGAATAATTATGAAAAAAATCTCGGCAAGTAAGATGAACCATGAGGTTAACGTTTCACGCGTCAAAGGACACGTCCTTAATTACTTAGAGCGAGCAACAGGCATCTACCTTAGCAACTCAATGAGGTTTTACTCATGAACATAATAGAAATGCACGGAGTGCACAGGGTGTATGAACTGGGTACTGTAAAGGTAAAAGCACTGAACGGAATAGACTTCACCGCGAAAAAAGGCGAGTTCATATCAATAATGGGTCCGTCCGGCTCTGGAAAAAGCACCATGATGCACATGATAGGGCTTCTGGATGACATAACAAAGGGCAAGATGAAAATAAAAAATATTGATGTATCAAAAATGACAGAAAACATGAAGACAGACTTCCGTCTACGCGAGCTTGGTTTTGTCTTCCAGTTCTATTCCCTGCTCCCAGAACTCACAGCGATAGAAAACGTTTACATACCGTTGATGCTTCTTGGAAAGAAAAATCATGAGTTAAAGAGCAGCGCAATGAAGGTCCTTGAAATGCTGGGCATAGCTGAACGTGCAAATAATTATCCTCATCAGTTGTCAGGCGGCGAGCAGCAGCGTGTTGGTATAGCACGCGCCATAGTAAACAGCCCGGAGATACTTCTTGCCGATGAACCTACGGCTTCACTTGATTCCAAATCCGCTGATACAGTGTTCCAAGCATTCCGTGAACTCAATGAAAAACTAAAACAGACTATAATCGTGGTAACGCATGAAGAAGCCCTTGGCGCAAAGGCCGACCGTGGCATATGGCTCAAGGACGGCATCATTGTGAAGGAGAAGAAGTTCTGAATAGAAAAATCTTCTTAGAAATCTTTTTTATATATCAGAATAAATTATACTAAAAATAAGAATACGGAAATGTGAACACATGGCAGAAATAACAAATGATTGGGACTTTGACGGCGACCAGTCCGTATTCCAGTGGTTGAAATCAGGTGCCATTAGTTTTATTGATTATATGCGCGGCCAATCAAACCTTAAGCAAAGCTTCGGCGCTATTTTTCTCAGCATAATCACAGACGTTATTGCTGGATTACTTCTTGGTAAGTTAGAGGAAACTCTCCTTCTGCTGCCAGGTCTTATTGTCCTGATACCAGGCGCAATGTCAATGCGTGGTAATATATTTGGCGCGCTTGGCTCGCGTCTTAGTACAGCACTGCATATGGGCCGCATTGACAAGCTCAATATCAAAAGCAAATACATCAAAAACAATATTTATTCTTCCATAACTCTTACTATTTTCACTTCCATAGCCTTGGGCTTTATAGCACGAGCACTGTTGCTTCTTTTTGGGGTAGAAAGTGCCGGTGTACTGGAACTGGTATTGATATCATTCATAGGCGGTTTTATTTCAGGTGTGGTGCTTTTGGTTATAACTTTATTCATCGCCTTTACAGCACACAGAAGAAAGTGGGACCCTGATAATGTAACATCACCACTCATAACAACATTGGGCGACTTTTTTACAATACCATCTCTTGCCATGGCAGCCCATTTCATACTGGGTGTTGATGTGTTCTACATAATGGTAATGTCTGTGTTAGTGGGTGCGCTTGCTGTCATCAACCTTGTTGTAGTTTTCATTGCCGAGAGCAGTCATAATGCGCTCATTCTAAGAGAAGGCTCGTACAAAACAATAGTCCTGCAGTCTATAATTGTAATGTTGTTTGCTGGCATGCTAAGCGCCATGTCAGGACTACTCCTGGAAGTTAACTTGAATGTACTTGTTGCGGTACCCATAGTTCTTACTCTTGTCCCAGCTTTCCTTGAAGAGGGTGGAAACATCGGGAATATTCTATCCTCGCGTATAAGCACAAAGCTACATACTGGTCAGATTGACGCAAAATTATCGATGGATAGTGAAATAAAAACAGAAATCATAAACTCCTATATACTTGCAATGTTCGTATTTCCCGTAGTAAGTTTTCTTGTCTTTGTTCTAG
Source organism: Candidatus Aenigmatarchaeota archaeon (assembly GCA_013331845.1). Taxonomy (GTDB): domain Archaea; phylum Aenigmatarchaeota; class Aenigmatarchaeia; order GW2011-AR5; family GW2011-AR5; genus GW2011-AR5; species GW2011-AR5 sp10154u. Next base: position 3,338 of record DUFR01000047.1, read on the forward strand.
GCAGCTTTATCGGCATTGGTGGAATAGCGCTACCAAAGCTCCTCTTTACAGCAACCGTAGCAGGATTGTTAATCACTACAATATCAATAATTACATCAATTTTCATTTCAATCATCTCCTTCCGTTATAAAATAAATCCCGACAACGTTACAATACCGATCATAACAGGTATAGTGGACATAATGGGCGTGTTCACGCTGCTGTCTGTGATGCATACATTCGGGGTTCTGTAAAGAAACAATTACAGCTCATTATTTTCTTCCCTCTTTTTTATAGAAAGTATCACGCTCGCGCAGATGCATTTTGACATGCTTCACAACATGCCCGAGGAAAACTTCCTCTTTTTCCATGCGATGCCTCAGGACATTTTCCTCCTTGTACATAAGGCGCTTGGCATGCCTGAGCTCGGCTTTTGGCGCGAAAAATATGTATACAAATACGCCAAGAAGCAAAAGAACGATTCCCCCGATTATGACAAAAAGCGTGTTCTGGCTTATCAAATAGAAGGATATCAGCAGGCTGGATATGGCAAGCACTTTTGTTATTTTGTCTTTCCTGAGCTTCATGGACGACACGGCAACCATCAGGTACGCAAAGGCGAGGTTGAAGACAACAAATGTTATTAGCATCTGTGCTGTTAAGAAAATTGCCGCGAAGAACATTATAATGCAATGAACAGCCAGTGCGATATGTGGTGTTGAATACTTGTTGCGTACATCAGCCATTTTTCTCGGAAAATAGCCGTCAGCAGCCATGGCGTATGAAAGCCTGACGCTTCCCATCAGCCCGGATTCATTGGAGCCAGAAAGAGAAATCATCGCGCCAATGGCCATTATTGCAGCTCCTATACCACCCATCAAAAGGAAGGAAACATATGTGAGTGGAGTGGCCTGTTGTGCAAGCTGCGCATGGTCTGCCACGCTCGTAATAACAAGATTTGTAAGAAGATAAAATGCCAGTACAATCAGCATTCCGCTCATTATCGCCCTTGGCAGTATTTTCCTCGAATTCTTTATGTCCGAACTGACAACAGTGGCATATTCAAATCCGGCATACGCCCAGAAAATAATAACCACAGCAAATCCAAGATTTTCAAAGCCAAGCGGCGCAAAGGGAGTAAGATTATCAATCACAGAAGCAGGTCTAGAAAACATCCAGAGAAGACCCACTACAATAAGCATGAACAAAGGAGCAAGCTTGACAACAGTCATTATGTCATTGGTTCTTGCCGCATTTTTTATGCCAAAGTAGTTTGTTACAAAAAGGAACAGTATGAAAAGTCCTGTCACAGCAACCTTTAGGACAAGGCTGACCTGAACAAAAAAGGAAAGGTAAGCTATGAAAGCGATAGGAAAGACAGAAAGTGCTGATATTTCTGCCAGCCATAGCGACCAGCCTGTTATAAAACCGGGGAAGTGTCCAAATGCGTGCTTTGCATAAGCGTATGGGCCTCCGACCTGTTTTATAACCTCTGCACACCTCCCAAACGTCAGAGCAACAATAATGGCAAATATGCCAGCAATAACCCACGCCACAAGAGACGCAGGACCAAGCAGGCCCGAGCCAAAAGAAGCCGCAATATAAATATCAGCGCCCACGA
>DUFR01000012.1 GCA_013331845.1 Candidatus Aenigmatarchaeota archaeon
CAGACCTAGGATTACATTTTACGGCGGCGCAAGACAGCTTGGCGGCAACCAGATACTGGTGGAAGACCAGGGAACACGAGTCTTTCTGGATTTCGGATCTAATTTCGACCGCATGGGCAGATATTACTCGTTTCCTTTTTCCCCTAAAAAATTCAATGCCCTGAAGGAGCTTACGGTGTTGGGAATTTATCCTGATTTTGATGCTTATCCAGGTTTTGATGGTTTATACAGACCAGATTATCTGCGGCGCATAGGACGTGAGCCCGCTGCGAAAAGCATTGACGGAGTAGTTTTTAGTCATGCGCATCTGGACCACGCAGCCGGCCTCCATTTTCTCAGACCTGACATGGATGTATACATGGACCGCTATACTAAGATGTTACTTTATTCCATGCAGGAAACTAGCAATGCGCCTTTCAATGAGTTCATTGATTTTACCTATGCCTTTGAGCAGGCGCCAAAATTGCGTGAAGATGGCTATACCTGGTTGCAGGGTGATGTGGCGACTGTCAGTCGAAAAATAAATATCATCAGGCCGCCAGAACCATTCAATATCGGCAATATCAAGTTTGAACCTTTCTATGTGGATCACTCACTGCCTGGCTCATGCGCCTTTATAATTCACACTTCCGCCGGCATCGTTGCTTATACAGGCGACATAAGACTCCGCGGCAGAAGGAAAAGTGATACGGAAAATTTCATCAGAGAGGCTGCTGCGCGCAAACCTGATTACCTCCTTTGCGAGGGATCTCTTATAAGGAAGACTCATCCTGGTGTTGAAGACGATGTTGTAACACATATAGCGGATTTCGTTCAGGACAGGACGGGTCTGGTTGTCATAATTTATCCGCCAAGGGATCTTGATCGTGTTACATCTCTTTACAAAGTTGCTAAACAAACAGGAAGAAAACTTGTTGTAGATGCCAGGCAAACCTTCCTCCTGGATTTGTTTGATGGCGAATTGGGATATCCAAAGACAACGCATAAACATATCGGAGTATACATGCCAAGAAAGAACAAGGGCATTCTAGATACAGAATATCCAAATCAGGAAAGAGACTACCAGAAATGGGAAAGGGCATACATTGAACATCCGAATAGGGTAACAACAGAAGACATGAAAAGGAACCCCAATCTTTACATTCTTTGCCTGTCAAGCTCGCGCGTTGGCGATCTTGTGGACATTGACCCGCCAGAGGGCAGCGTATATGTTAGATCTCATCCTGAACCTTATACGGAGGAAATGGAGATTGATGAAAAAATTCTGATCAACTGGCTGGAGAAATTCAGACTTCTTCGACAAGGCGAACAAAAAGATTTATTTGATACTGGCGCAGAGTATAATATTCCGCAAGCACATATCACAGGTCACATGAGTTTTGATGACACAAGATATCTGATTAATGGCATATGCCCAAGGTTCTTGTGCCAATACACACTATTTATCCCGAAGATTTTCATAACATGTTTAGCGGTGAAATAAGAATTCCCGAACTTGGCGGGGTTCTAGAACTCTAGCTCTTCTTCACCTGTCAGCATATGTCTTGGCTTAAGTGTAATAACCTCCGGAGGCTTTTTGTTACATACAGGTTCTCCTACAGCATCTGTTACGTTGTATCTACAGGCAGCACCGTTTTTCTTGCTGGGCTTTGCGCTGAACTGCTTTTTTTATTCGGACCTGAATATCTTCAACAGTGCCTGACATTTCGGGCAAATCATCATTTGAACGTCTGGTCTCGGTTATTTCCCCTCTGGATAAATTATAATATCTTAATTTTACTTCTGGACATATACCTTCTCGCCAGCTTTCGGCTACCGCCAGTTCTACACCCCATTTTATTCTGTAAGCTTCCTCGCTGCGAGCCAACGTGGAGAATGCAAGCAGCTGCAACGTAGCTGTCCAGTCGCTGTCAAGATCTTTTTGTGTTCTTTGCTTCGTGCCCTGCTCACATACAACAAGGCCCCTTCTTATGGCATCGAAACGTACAACAAATTTTTTATCGCCATAATGAAATGCAACGTCTTTGTCTCTGAATGCAAGTATGGGAGGTCCTTCATCAAGAAGAAAATTACAGTAATTCACACATGCGGCACGTATTTCAGCAGCAGCTTTCCACCACTGTTCGTTGTACAGCCAGGCGATTTGCCTATCATGAACTGTCCCTTCTTGATCAATTATATATCTTTGCCATAAACCCTTCATTGCGTTGCCAAAGGCGTCTGCTGAATGATATTTCAAATGTTTAGCTAGCTCTTCACCGCGAAGGTCTTCAATATCAGCAAGTTCATGCCCAACATGTCTTTCACCGGGAAAAAGTTTCCTGAAAGCGTTCTGGAGCCAGTAATGCTTTGCGCTGAATCCTGTAATCGGAATGTTGGCTTCGCGTATTTGTTCGTCAAGAAAATATGCATAGGGACAGGTATGAAAGGTTCTTAATTTGCCGGCACTTATTGCTTGGACCTGATTATATTTTGCCATAACATTCAGAATTAAGAAATAATAATAGTCTTTTTAAATTGCAAAAATTACCTTTTCATGGCCTCTTTCTTCATTCGAAGCGGTAGCTTTTCTATTGCATACCTGAGCGCTGTGCGCGGCATGACGTGCTTGTTTTTGATAACGTAATTTAAAACTTCTTCAGGATAGTTTTTACTCGCTTCTTTTAACATCCACCCATAACCTTTCTGTACCATGTCATCGCCATCTCGCAGAAGTATGTTGGCTATTTTTATTGTATACTCAAGATTCTTTTTTCTTCTAACAGAATATATGAGGGTCACGGCAGAAGCACGCCTCATCCAGCGGTTGCTTGATTTTGCCCATTTATTTAGCTCAGGAATATATTCGGGGAAGCTCATTACAAAATGCCCCAACGCATGGGTGCAAAAATCGTCGCATTTACCCCAATTATCCACATATTTCTTAAGCCATTTTTCAAATGTGTTGAAGTCTATCTTTTCGTGGTTGTTTTTCAGCTTGAAGAGAAAGTAGAATGCTATTGAGGCCTGTTCGTTATAGCCGGACATGAGAAGCTCTTCACAAAGAATGAAAAGATCCTGCTTTGACATTAACTTAACGCGTGGAAAATATTTTTTTGCTATTACCATTACGGCAGCGCTTCGCAAGCCATGGGTCTTTATTTTTTCCTTGAAGAATTTTCGCGACTGCTTAGCGATGTCAGGATTAGACTTCTCTTTCAAATCTTTACGAATTTCTTGTATAAGGGACATAAATATCTAAATATTATATCTCAGCAGCGCTCCGACGCCACCGAGTTCCAGGAATTGCTGGCCCTCGCGGGTGTCATTTGAGACAACAATGACCTTGCTGCCGTAGTTGTCTGCCAGCTCTTCCAGGAAGTCTGGCAGATCCTTTTCGCCCATCAGATCCCAGCCTGACTCATTTGGCTTTACCGAGGCAAATATGACTTTCTTTTCCTGCGTCTGCGGGTTGATGAGGTCAAAGGCTCTCATTGAAGTCGCTTCGCTGACTATTATGCGATCTACAGCACCGGCTTCTGTTGATTTTACAACTTCATGAATGCCGTAGGAAACGCGGCCGTGCGGTTTCTGTAATTCATTGAAGAAATCCTGCAGCAGCTTCTTTTCCTTTGTAACTTCTTCTTCCTTTAGGAGTGTATCAGACTTTTCTATTGTTTCCTGCAGACCAAATTCGCCTGTATAACTTGTATCGATTATGCCTATTACTTTTTTCTTGACATCAGCATGCAAATAATCTTCCTTCATGAACATTTCCTTTATGGGTCCACTGCCGGACACAATTATTCCAATAACTTCTGCTTTGTGCTCCTCAAAAATCTTATTTGCCGCTTCACCCATTTTCTTGAGCCAGTCGTTTAACATGCCTTCCCTGACACGAGAGAAACGCTGAGAACTGTTATGAACAACGAGACCGTTTGCTATGAAATTAGAATTTTTGACTTCTATATCAACCATTTTTAATTCTTCTTCTACTTTTTTGATTGAAGCTATTTTTACAGGAATAAGGTTGTAATTCAGAACGGTTTCAAGTCTTTTGTATAAATTCTCATTATCTTTAATTTCGTTTAGAATAGAGTTTTTGAATACTTCCTTACTCATTAGCCTCTTATTTCTAAAGAAATCTGTAACTTTTGGGAAGTCGGATACTTTATAGCCCTCTGATTCTAGTATTTTTCTTACATTTTTTCCGGTCAAAAATATTTGCCTAGTATTGCTTTTTATTGACTTATTTTTTATGATTTCTATTAGATTTTTACTTTTGTAAGCAGCATTAAATCCTATTGAGTTCAAAAATATTTCTAATGATTTTCTCTCCGTTATCCCTACTGTAAATCTATGTTTTTTGGTGTAAGGATTTCTTCTATTGTTGTATTCTACAAGAGATGCTAGTACGCCAAATCTTAACAGAGCTAATTGTACTTGTCTGGACATTTTTTTATTATTTATTCCAAGTCCTATGCCTCTTTCTTTATTTACATAACCTTCTGCGTCAAAAAATCCTCTTAAGAATGCTGCCAATACGCTATCTGGTGATTTAAGGATTTTAACTGGAATTTCTGTATCTATGGCATATTTTAATTCTGGAAATTCTTTTTTTATTAATTCTACAATAGGCTTTCCGTATATCCTGGCAACGTAGTGACCTTTATTCTCCCTGTGTGTAATGCTTGAATTACAGTTAAAGATGTTTTTTGCCAGTTTGTTATAGTACTCAATGATTTGTTGATTAGCATCGAACAAGGATATTCTTTCATTCTCGAATGACCCGTCTCCGGCAAAATATCCCAAGAAATTTGCTAAATTTTCATTCAGAATTTCCGGAAGCCTTATATCTTTGATCGGTATGCAAAATTGGCGTATAAAAGATTCTGTTTCTACATCAAGATTTTTGCATAAATTTCTTAAAAACCCTATTTTTATGTCTCTTTTACCAAGCTCTATTACTGATATTGCCGTTTGCGTGACATTTGACTTTTTGGCTAGTTCTTTTTGGAGTAATTTTAATGAACCTCTTCTATTTTTTATGTAGTTTCTGCCTTCTTCACTTATTTGATAAGAATTGTATAGACAGGACACGTTCAAGCTCTGTATTTCACCTTCCACACCTATTTTTTCAGGCATTAACAAAAAGTCATCTTTTTTTAGTTCTGCTGCGGGGACTTCTTCTATTTTGTTGCCCCATCGGAAGAATGTATGATCTTTTGAAGATTCTATTTGCGTTGTCGGGTATTTTGTTGTTATTATGTATTTTGTATTTTTTCTTGTTTCCCACTTTTCTATAACAGGCCTGTTTTTTAGTGTTATGTTAGAGAAATCTACCGCTTTAACAATATGTGGGTTGCTTACTTTGTCTATTTCTGTTATGTTACCGTCGCCCATTTGTACTAACGTATCAGGAGCAAGGCATTGTCCGCCGGCACGTGTTTTTCCTGGTACTATGGAATCATAATGAACTATTGGTTCAAGTTTTTTGCCACGAAGAAGCGCTACGTCACCTTCACTCTTGTCGAGACATATTATTCCGTAAATCTGCTTTTCCTTTATCATATCTTCGAGAGGTTCCATTACAAAGTTCTGGTCGCACCAGTACATCTTTACCTTGACTTCATCAGGAGGCTCGATAGTCCACACTTCTATGTCAGTTGCACCTTCCTTCAGCGATATATTTCCGGCAAAGAGTGCCAAACCGTTAGGTGGCGTCTTCTTGAACATCTGGAGCTCGCGTATAATCTTATCTAAGGCTGAGACGACATTCTTGCGGACGGGCTTTGATTTTATGTTCTCTGCCGTGCTCTGCTCGTTGCGCAGCTGGTTGATTATTTCATGCAGATTGGCGCCAACAGGCACGTAAACCGTTACCAGCTCGGTGTGACGGCCTTTTATGGCAGCCAGCTGCTTTATGAGTTTTTTCAAGGTGATTTTTGACATCTTAAAAGTCAACTCCGTTGGATTTGGGGTCTTGAATAAGCTTTGCTTATTCATAGATAATTATAACCTAGACTTTCATTGTTAAATTACCATAGCTTATACTCTTTATTGAGTGGGTTGCAATCAAATCTTTCTCTATGCAGTGAAACTTTTCCGGTACCACGACATCTGATAACTCTGCCTTGAGGGAAAGTCCATTGTCCTTTTTGAATTTCCAGATGTTACTGTTTAATTCCATTAAGTCTTCTTTGGAAAAGTCAGTAAAATGTTTTACATGTAATGGTTTTGGAAACTCTTCAAGATGAATGTCTTTTTCGTATAGGTCGTTGTAAATCTTTGATGTTATGAAGGGCACCACGGGCGCAAGCAGTTTCAGCAGGGTTTGCATGCAATAGTGCAGCGCAAATAAGGCAGATGCCTGCTCGCTGGCTGTGAATTTTCCGTGCTCATTGTAGGCACGGTTTTTAACCAGTTCCAGATAGTGTGAGGCAAAAGTTTCCCAGAGAAAGTTTTTCAGACGTATTGCAGGGTTGTGAAAATCATAAAGCTCATAGTATTTTTCGCTGTAATCAACAAGAGTGTTCATCTCGTTTATTATCCATTCGTCCAGTGGCTGTAAGTTTGTATGCTTTCCCTGTGAAAACATAGAGACAAATTTTGCCACGTTCCACAACTTTGTTAGAGTTTTTCCAGCACCCTCTATGCGTTCGAAGGAACAACGAAGGTCACCTTCATTCAGATTGCCCTCAACCGCGCACCAGATGCGAAATGGCTCTGCACCAAAGCGCTCGAGTATTTTGTGCGGGTCTATTACATTTCCCATACTTTTTGACATCTTTTTGCCTTTCTCGTCAACAATATGATAGTGTATCCAGACGTCATCAAATATGTTTTTCCCTGTTATGTGATAAGCCTTGAGTATGGTGTAGAATAACCAGGTGCGTACTATCTCCTTACCTTGGGGTCTTAGAGTACAAGGCGCATGCTTGAAAAAATCTGTTCCATACTTCAGAATGTATAGTGGCGAGTTGGCGGAATCAAACCATGTATCAAATACACGTTCTTCACCGCGGAACTGGCTTGCTCCACATTTCTTGCATTTACTATGTGGCTGCTCATGCCAAGGCTGGACATATTTTCCTTTTTCTGCCAGCATGATTTCACCACACTTGCAATACCAGATTGGTATTTCCGTGGCATAGAACCTTCTTCGCGATATTGGCCAGTCAATGGTTATGGAATCTATCCAGTCTAGCAGAATCTGACGGCTATGGGGGGCGTGAAAACTCATTTCCTCAGCAATTCTTCTCATTTCTTTTTTGAATTCCACCTGCTTGAGGTAGAATTCAGGCATGGAGATAAATTCAACAGGATGTTTTGAGCGCTCGCAGATAGGTGTTCTGTGCTCCAGCTGCTTCTGACGCACAAGAAGCTCCTTGCCCTTGAGCTCATTTATTACGGCTTCACGCGCATCCTTCACAGACAAACCTGCGATGAATCCAGCGTTCTTGTTCATATGTCCGTTTTCATCTATTGCAATCACAGGATCCAGTTTCATCTCCCTAAAGAAGCGTATGTCAGTCTGGTCGCCCATGGAACACATCATCATCAGACCAGTCCCTTTTTCCATTTCTGCATAGGGGTGGCTTCTTATGGGAACTTCCTTGCCAAAGAGCGGTGTTATGGCAGTCTTTCCATCGAGATATTTGTAACGCTGGTCATCCGGGTTGAATATGACCATACCGCAGGTGCATATTAGTTCGGGTCTTGTGGTGCCTATTATTATCTTTTCGCCAGTTTCTTTTACAGTAAATATTATGTTATTGAAGGTTGACGGCAGATCAGTGTATTCAATTTCAGCATCGGCTATCGTGGTGCGACAGCCAGGACAGTAATTGTTGATGCGCTCGTCCTCGTATATCAGGCCTTTGTTCCACAGGTTGATGAAAGTTGCTTGGGTCAATGTCCGGTATTCAGGTGAGTCAGTGAAGTACATATCGCCGACATCGTTTCCTTTTTCCCAGGAGTTAAAACTTATGCCCAGCTTGAGGAAAGAGTCAATTGATTCACTACTTGATTCCTCAAGAAGCTTTTTACAGTGTTCTATGAATTTTTCCCTTGGTGTGTGCACAATGGATATCTTGAATTTTTTCTCCGCAGCCATTTCTATAGGAAGGCCGTTTCGGTCAAGACCCAGAGGAAATAGCACGGACTCGCCTTTCATTCTGTGAAAACGGGCGAACATGTCCATGAGCGTGTAGGTAAAAGCGTGGCCTATATGGATAGGTGTGTTGACGTAAGGCGGCGGAGTGTCTATAGAAAACACTTTTCCCTTTTTCTTGAATTTGTATACATCACTTTTTTTCCATGATTCGTAAATAGTTTTTTCAAAATCTTTTGACCAGTTCTTCTCTTTTATCTTGGATTCCATTTTTATCACGATAAATATCTGCGATCTTTAGATCACAGTATTTTTGCAAGAATGCATTGTACGTTATATTGCATTCATTGCAATAATGATTTATTACGTTAATATATTTTATAAGCGCCAAGAATAGCAGTTATGGCTATACTTTACCAGGTCCGCGGTACTTTGTTACGGCAAGGGTCTTTGCATCAATAGTCATGAAATCATCGGCATGCATTGTTTTCACTTTTGTGGCATCCTGTATTATCTTTTCCTGTTTCCACAGGTTTGAGCGCATTAACCAGAACGAGAAATGATTCAGTACGACGAGCTGGGGCTTTTGCTTCATTGCATTAAGGAGGCTTATTATGCCGTCGACACTCATATATCCGGCACGCTTTGCGATCTGTCCTTTTGGTATCACAGTGTTGATTATGAGCAGCTTGCATCCGTCGTAATGTTTTTCCATACCTTTGTAATATGCGCTGTCTGATGTGTATCCTACTTCTATATCATCTGCAGATATCCTGAATCCTATGGCAGGGTCGTAGTGGTTGCATTTTGTTCCAGTAAATTTTATCCCGTTTACATCGGCTTTTGCGTCAGCTTTCATTACACTAATTTTGGCCTTTGCCTGGTGATAGGGCGTAACACATGGATAATAATCGAACTCTGCTTTTGTCTGTCTTTTATTCAGAATGCAGTGCTCTTCTGCCACCAGGAACGGTTCTTTCATACCGTCCAGGTATACATTGGCGTCATTGGCATGGTCTGGATGAAAGTGACTAAGCACAACACCATTCCATTTTTCCGGCTGCAAACCAAGCGAAATAGCGTGAACTAGGGAGCCAGGTCCCGGATCTACTATGAATTTTGATTTTTCTGTCTCGAAAAATAGGCCGCCTGTCTTGCGAACCTGGGCTATCATCATGTCACGCCCGCCGCCCGTGCCGAGAAATGTTATCTTCATTCGCTTTACTTCTTTCTTAGTATTATTAAGCTTTCCCTCAGGACACCTTTTTTTTCTGTCCTGTTTTCCAGGGCAAAGCGCTTATTGAGCACTAATATTTTCTCTACAGAAAAGCCTATTTCATCTGCAAGATAAGCGGTGATAAAATCACTCTCTATCTCCTTGCCGAGCCACGCATTGCCAATTACTATGGCTGCATATCCGTCATTTTTTAGAACTCTATACATTTCTGTCAGCGTCTCTTTCATGTCTTCGAAATAAGCTTGTTCCTGGTCCTTGCCATCTCTTACACCTAGGAAGGATCTCAATGACGGAACATGTCTCATCTTCATAAAGAAATCCTCAATAGCATAGAGCTTTGTGTAATCAATGTTATTCAGGTAAGGGGGGCTTGTTATTACAGCGTCTACAGAATTATCAGGCAGACTGGTTTTCCTTGCGTCTTCCTGCTTAATTAAGACAGAGGCATTAGTTGGCTTCGACTCTTCGACATCCTTAATCATTCTATACACTACGCGCTGAAACAACTTGCGCAACGGTGGAACCGGGTGTTTCCTTATCTTTATCACGCCGCCGTCCTTCCAGGCATAGCTGACTTTTATGGAAGCGTTTAGCAGGGCTAATGTGAAAAAGTCCTTGTTTTTCAGCCGGTCTATCTGGCTTGAAAAGAATGCAATATCAGCAAGCGCATATTTGTTTATCATGGCGCGCATTATCTTTGGGAACTCCCATTCAAGTTGATGAAATTTTCGGCGGAACAATATTTTTGCCTCTTCCCGCAGTGATTCTGAATCATACTTAACTATTTTTACCTGACTGGCAAATATGGCTGTTGGCAGTACATCGAGTCCTATGACGTTGATGTCAGCCTGCTTGCATGCTACTAAAGTAGTGCCTGAACCACAGAAAGGGTCTAAAACCATATTACCCTGCTTTAATTCAAACATTTCAATGAGCTTGTCCACAAGTTCTTTTGAAAATCCTTCCTTGTAGTAGAACCAGTTGTAAACAGGAAGGAGCTTATTTGGAACAAATGTAGCTAATTCTTTCCAATCCAGCTTCTCTTCCACTTTATGGGTAAGCTGTTTTCTAAATTCTTCGTATTCCATATCAAAAACTTTCCATGGTTTTTATCTAAAACAAGTGAGGATTTTCTAAATGTATCAGAGCTGTTACTACGGCCTGTTTTGTATAATCTTTTCTTAGGAGTCTGCCTTTTGTAAGTATTCCAATTACGCCTTCTTTAGAACCGACGTCTGGATTTTTTGTTAATCCTGTTTTAAAGGCAGCTTGATCTATGTCTAAATTTTCCTCAAAAACCAGACGCGTCATTTCACGTGGATATTCAAACGCAGACGACATCCCAAGATGGAATTCTTTGCCATCATAAATTGCGCATGCACATATGTCCATATATCCTGTTTTTGTATGAGGTATCGGCACCAACCCGCTTTCTAATCCTATGCTATATGTGCAGTTACTAAATGCATTTTTTGCACGATTCATTGCACCTTTTATTGTTTCATCCAAAGATTTAGGCTGCTCTGAAACATCTGAAGGTGCTTTTACTGATATAATTTCGGCATCTAGACCATATTCACTCAAAGCTTCTCGTACAGCCTCTATTTTTACTTGGTTTGTTGAACCAACACAAATTTTCATAAGTTAAATAAAAATTCAACTTTTATAAAGCCACTAAGACTTATGATAGTATGCCAGTTATTGTCATATCAGGGAAACCGGGTTGTGGGTCATCAACAAATGCCAAACTAATGGCTAAAAAACTGAAACTAAAGCATTTTTCTGTTGGTGACTACAACAAGCGTCACGCGAAAAAAGCAAAAAAGGAAGCTGACAAAAGCATAGAAATGTGGCATCTTGATAAAAAAACTCTTAACAAATTTCATCACGACTCTGACAAGTTTGCAAACGAGATTGCGAAAAAAGGCAATGTTGTTATAGATGCGAAACTTGGCGTGCATCTCATAAAAACACACGATTTAACGGTGTGGCTGACAGCAAGCAAGAAAGTGCGAGCAGAACGCTACGCTAAGAGGGATAGCATATCAATCAAAGAAGCCATGAAGAAGGTTATAGAAAAAGAGTTGCTCGAAAGAAAGAACTGGAAAAGAATCTATGACTTTGATTATTTTAATCAGGCCAGAGAGGCTGATCTGGTTATAAACACAGGAGACAAGACACCAGAGCAGATCGTGGGTTTGATAATAAAAAAGCTGAAAACTAAAAAATGAATTCATGTTAATTGGGCTCGTTAAGCCCTTTTGAAAAAAGCGCTTGCGGAAAAAAATATTAACTAAGATTTTCAGTTAATTAAGCTTGTCTACAGTTTAAGTGGAATGAATATTTAAACTTTTGTAAGAAATATTAATTATGCGAATATTGATTAAAAACAAAAGTAAAGTAATAAAATTCTTTTTTGAAGAAACTGAATTAAATCATAAGCAACTTGCATCAAAACTTGGTGTTAGTTATTGGACACTTAAAAATTGGCTTAGGAGAGATACCATACCTGAAAAATATTTCTTAGAATTAAAAAAAATTTGCCCGAAAATAAGTAAATTAGCTATTTACGAAAAACTTCCATCAAATTGGGGTGCAATTAAAGGAGGGAAAAACTCTTTTGAAAAGAAAAGTAGACAAAAAGCTATTCAACAAGCTAAAATAGCTCGGACAGGAAGAAAATATCCTTTAACATTACCGCTTATTGATAAAGATTTTTGTGAATTTTATGGTATACTTCTGGGTGATGGGTGCATAACTAAATATTTTGTAAAAAGTGAAAAGAGATTCAGATATTGTGTTGCTATAAGCGGTAGTAGTATAGATGGTATGCAATATTTTAGAGAACATCTTATACCATTGATTAACCGTTTGTTTAATTTGTCACCATCTATACTTTATTATAGTTCATCCAACGGCATAAGAATTGACATCAAAAGTCGAGAGCTTGCAAATTTTCTACTGGAATTTGGATTCCCTCTTGGAAAGAAAGGAGAAATATCAATTCCAAATAAAATTTTAAATTCTAATAATCAAAATGTAAATAGTGTTGTAAGAGGATTGCTTGATACTGATGGCTGTATTTTCGCTAGAAAAGACGAGTTTTATAAATATCCACACATAAAAATAACAAGTTACAGTGAAATTCTGTGTAATCAATTAGTTGAAATACTGAGAAAAAATGGTTTTCGAGCTTATAATCATGGACATGATGTGATTATAAAAGGAAAAGAAAATACTGAGAAATGGTTTAAATTGATAGGATCATCACATCCAGAAATTTTGAAGAGATATGATAATTGGAAACAAACTGGAAAACTCCTACCAAAAAGGGCTCGTGGTCTAATGGAAATCGAATGACCATAATGACACCACGTTCGCACAGCCCTTTCTAAAAGAAAGCGCTGGCGGAAAGAACCAGCACGTAGAAAGGAATCGAGAAACGTGGAGGCTCCGGGTTCGACTCCCGGCGGGTCCATTTTAAATTGGTTTCTCAATTTTCTTCTTCTTTTTCCTCAATGTCACTTGACCGTCCTTGATTTCTATCTGGTAATCACCTGGATTAATTTTTGATGGCAGTGCTATTGACTTGCTAAACGATGAACTAAATGCTTCGGCTTTGTAAAAGTTTTTGCCGCTTTCCTCTTTTGCACTTTTCTTGGAAGCGCTTACTGTAAGCATATTTTCAGCGAGCTTTACCTTTATTTCGTCTTTTTTGAATCCAGGTATGTCTATAGATACATCTTTTTCATCTTCATTTTCCCAATAGAATTTGAAGTTTTTCATAAAAACATCTGTATAGATTCTGTACGCTTGAAAGATAAAAACCTTTACGGACGTATATTCAACCTAGGGGCTCGTGGTCTAAACTGGAATGATGCTTCCATGGCACGCAAGAAGGGAAGTATCCCTTCTTACCGTTCTATCATCCCTCTTTGGGAAAATATTACGTGCGCCCATCAATGGAAGAGGCTCCGGGTTCAAATCCCGGCGAGTCCATCCACAAATTCGGATACGTTAAATCGGCTTGCAGATGGAGAATTTCAGACTTTAGGATGTCGCTCTTTGCCCGCGCCGACGATTTTCCTCACCGGGAAGGATATCTCTATGCCCTCCTTGTCGTAGCGGTTCTTCAGCACCTTTATGAACTCGTGCACCATGAGATACTGGTCAACATATTTCTGCACCCTCAGAATCACGGAAAAGTTTATGTTCGAGTCGCCGAAGGTATGGTAGCGTATGAAGGGCTCGAAATCGCGCACCGCGCCCTCGACTGTGGTTTGCACCTTTTTCGCAACATCCACGGTCACCCTCTCCACCTTCTCGAGATCGGAGCCGTAGCCGACACCGACCTGCACGACCACGGCCATCTCGTCCTGCGGCGCGCTGTAGTCCGTGATTACGCTGTTTGCGAGCTTCGAGTTGGGTATTATGACAAAGTTGTTGGGAAGCGTCCTTATCTTGGTGCTGCGCCATCCAATCTCCTCGACGTATCCCTTGGTGCCGTTCTCGAGCTCGACGAAGTCCCCCGACTTGATCGCCCTGTCGGAGGCCATGAACGTGCCTGAAAAAAGATTAGAGAGCGTATCCTGCAGGGCAAGGGCTATTGCAAGCCCGCCTATGCCTAACCCCGCTACCAGTGGAGTTATATCCACCCCGAATCCCTTGAGTATTATCATCAGGGCTATGGCGTAGATGAACACACTCAGGATCTTTCTTATTATCGGCGATATGGTGTCGTCGAACTTGGTCGCCGTCTTGGCAGATATCTGCGCGCTGTACCACTGGAAAAGCGCCGCAACTATCCCGTTCAGCGCGTACGCGCCCAGCATGACCCAGACGACGAACAATACATGCCTTATGCCACCTATGTATGCGTCTGTAACGTTCAGGGAATCGACAGCGAACAGTGTGCCGACAAGTATTACGGCGATATACAGCGGCTTCCTTATGGCATGAATGATTGCGTCGTCCAGCATCGTCTTTGTTTTCGATGTGGCACGAATCAACGTGCGCTCAAATATGAGCATAGCGACCTTTGCGGCTACGATAGATGCGGCAACCACCAGTGCGGCAAATACATAGTTTCCGTAAGGAAGAGCCGAGAAAAATTCGTATACCATGCTGTTAAGGAGCAGACAATATTTTTAAAGGAGTGACCTTCTTCTTACTATCTGTAAAACCAGTAGTAAGATTTTCCTTAAAATAGCGCCGGCAGCCATATTTTATTTGATGAACAGGGAAAGCGGGCTTACAAGCTCTGAAGCTGCTAAGCGGTTGCGCGAGCACGGACGCAACGAGATACGAGAGCTTGTGCACACTTCTGCATTGCGGATACTGCTGAGCCAGGTCAGGAAAAACTTTATCATTTATCTGCTTTTCGGGGCTGTCGTGATCTCGCTATTTGTCGGAAAGACAATAACAGCCTACACTATTCTTGGCGTCATTGCCGCCGTTATCGCAGTCGGGTTTTTCCAGGAATACAAGGCTGACAAGTCTATAAAGGCGCTCAAGCAGATGATAATCTCCACAACGCCTGTTATCAGGGATGGCAAGGAAATTTTGATCTCTTCAGCAGAACTTGTGCCGGGTGATATTGTCCTGCTGAAATCTGGTGACAGGGTTCCCGCCGACTGCCTTGTGATAGATGCAATAGAACTGAGGACCAACGAGGCTGTGCTGACAGGTGAATCGCACGAGATCAAGAAGTCGGACAAAATCAAGGAAAACCAGCTCTACATGGGGACTCATATAATAAACGGCAAATGCACAGCTTCTGTCATCCGGACAGGCATGCAGACAGAATTTGGCAAGATAGCAGGCATGATATCCTCCACTGAAAAAGAAATGCCGCTGCAGGCCAAGGTCAATAAGATAGCAAAATACATGGCTATCGTAGCTATTTTTTTCTCGATTGCGACAGGCCTGATCATGGTTTCAAGGGACTGGCCGGTAACCGATGTTGTCATTATTGAGGTGCTTATTGTAGTCATAGCGCTTTCCGTGTCTGCGTTCCCGGAAGGCTTCCCTGTGGTTCTTATTTCTACACTGGCTACTGGCGCGCACCGCATGGCACGGAAGAATGCAATAGTTAACAGGATGTCGATAATAGAAACACTGGGCGAGACAACCGTCATATGCGCTGACAAGACCGGAACCATAACAAAAGGCGAAATGACTGTCAGGCATGTTTTCTGCGATAGCAAAATGTTTGGCGTGTCGGGCGTTGGATACGAGACCGGCGGCGTGTTTCTGAAGAAGCGGAAAATGAAGAGGGGCGATAACACCACGCTGGACCTGCTCATGAAGAGCGCAGTCCTGTGCAATGACGCAAGCCTGACAGCCGGGCGCGAATACGCGGTAACAGGAACGCCTACTGAGTCAGCCCTCATGACTCTTGGCGCCAAAATGGGCATTTTTGCTGAAAACATTGCAAGCGAAAGAAAAAGTGAGATCCCGTTCTCTTCCGAGAGAAAAATGATGTCAGTGCTCTGCAAGGAAGGCGGCTCTTTTTTCACATACGCCAAAGGCGCGCCGGAGGTGATGCTCAAGAGATGCGGACATATTCATAAAAACGGCAGAACACAAAAAATGACCACAAAAGACAGGAAGGAAATGCCTGAGCTTAACAGGAAATTGGCATCAGGCGGCTTGCGAGTACTTTGCATCGCCTTCACGCAATGCAAGCCAGATGAAAAGCCTGACAATAATCTTGTATTCCTCGGGTTTGCCGCAATGGAAGACCCGCCGCGCAAGGAAGTCAGGAACGCGATAAAATTATGCAGAAAAGCAGGCATCGATGTCAAGATGATAACAGGCGACAGCAGGGACACAGCCGTTTCAATAGGCCATGAAATTGATCTAACTGGCGAGGTTATGTCAGGCGAGGAAATCGATGTCATGACAGACAAAAAACTTTCGGAAGCTGTCAAAAAAACGTCCATATTTGTCCGCGTCAGGCCCGAGCACAAGATGCGCATCGTGGCGGCACTTAAGATGAGCGGCGAAGTGGTAACGATGACAGGCGATGGGGTGAACGACGCGCCCGCCCTGAAAGAGGCGCATATCGGAGTCGCAATGGGAAAGAATGGCACAGATGTTTCGCGTGAGGTCGCCGACATCACACTTAAAGACGATAATTTCGCGACAATCGTTGCTGCTGTGACGGAAGGAAGGACCATTTTCAATAACATAAGGAAATTCGTCACATACCAGCTTTCCTGCAACTACGCGGAGCTGCTCATACTGTTTCTTGGAGTTCTCATTGGTCTGCCCGTGCCGCTTATCGCTCTGCAGATACTTTTCATGAACCTTGTAACCGACAACCTTCCTGCAATAACTCTCAGCTTCAACCCCTCGTCTTCTGACATCATGCAGCGAAGTCCAAGGAAAAAATCCGGAATACTTGACAGGCAGCTCATTAAACTGATACTGATAGCAGGAACAGTTATGGGAATTGCGACGCTCGGCGTCTTTTACACATCGCTTGAAGCGGGCCTTAGCCTGGCGGAAGCGAGGACTGCTGCGTTGCTTACACTTATTTTCTTTGAAATAGCGAATGCCTTCAATTTCCGCTCATTCCGCAAGCTTGTGCTGAACTGCTCGCCACTGATAAACAAGCATCTTGTCGTCGCGTCTGTCATATCCCTGATTGCGACATTCGTGATTATTTACTCGCCGGTCAATGTGCTGTTTGAGACTGTGCCCCTTGGCGCACTCAGCCTGCTCACCGCGCTCGCAGCCTCGCTTTCAATCGTTCTGGTCTTTGACGTGCTCAAGCTGATAAAAGGCGACCTATCCGGTGAAAATAAAACTTGACTAACGACGTTTAGTGTGATATTTCTTTTCTAAATAGACAGTAAAAATAACAATTCCGGCAGCTAGGATAATCATGCCAGCCGCAGCTATCAAAAAGCCAAAGGTCGTCAGCATGTAAAGCGAAAACAGGAATCCTGCAAGCGATGTCAAAGGCATCTTTCCTATATTGAGAGGGACTCTAAAACCTCCCTTAAGCTTTGGTTTCCTGTATCTTATGAAAATAAGGGAAAGATTGACAAACATGAAGACAAAGAGAGCCCCGAAATCTGTCAGGGAAGCGACAAGCTTGAGGTTCTGCAGCGATATGAAAATGAGCGTCACAACAGCGACTAAAATTAGTGCAGGATACGGCACCCTCCTCTTTTTTGAGACTTTCATGAACATTCTTGGCAAGGACTTTTTTTCGGCCATGCCATATATCATCCTGGAAAACGCGAAGAACAGAACTATCACTGTGCTGCCTGTCGCGACAAGGGCAATCGCATTCATAAGCGGTCCGCTGCCGGGACCCAGCGTGACTTCCGCGACCATCGTGAGCGGAGAAGCGGACTTTTCCAGCACATTCCACGGGATCACGCTTATTGAAACTAGCGAGACTAATGTGTAAATAACGGTTGAAATAACTATCGATATCACTATGGCTTTCGGAAGCATGCTTTTCGGCTTTTTTGATTCCTCGCTCAAGTTGGCAACATCCTCGAATCCCAGGAAAGCGAAGAAGACAAGAGCAGCAGCAGTGAAAACCCCGCCCCATCCAAACGTGAAATCAAAATAGTTGATAGCTCCGATGTATCCTGCGCCGCTGAGTATTATAATTAATAAGCCCAGAACTGTTATTCCCACAAATACCGCGCTAAGCTTGAGAGTTGCTTCTACGCTCATTATATTCAAAATCAATGAAATAGCAACTATGAAAACTGCACCAGTTAAGATGTCAAGGCCAAACAAATTTGAAAAATAGCCCCCGAATCCGATCGAAACGGCAGCGGCTGCGATCATGGCCGTGACTAGCTTGAGCCACGCGATTCCAAAGGCAAACTTTTTACTTCTGAATGCCTCTTTGGAATAGGTGTATTCTGCCGCGTCATACGGCAGCTTGGACGAAAGCTCGGCGTAGCTTAACCCGGTACAGCCTGCTATGAGCGCGGAAACTAGAAACGCGAGCCATGTGACATTGCCTGCCTCTCCCGCCGCAACCCCCACGAGGACGTAAATTCCTGCGCCGATAATTACGCAAAGGCAGAACATCACGGTTTCAAATAGCGTTATGCGCCGCTTCAATCGTGGCATATAATGATAATTGCCCTCCTGATTTTAATATTTGAGAATCGAGCCCATTGTCAGGGCTGAGCCACGACTGAGTCACTTAGACGATCCTGATCTTTAGACGCTATTTTCTCTTTAACGGGCGGTCAGAGTACAGCTTTTGCAGCGCGAAGAGCGCGATCACGGTCGTTATGAAGGACACGAACACAATCGCGCTGTATATTTCCTGCGAGATCAGGCCCAGCGCCAGTCCGTGGAGCGCTATGATGAACGCCACTTCACCCCGCGGGGACATGCCTATCCCGATTATCGCAGAATCTTTTTTATTGAACCCGCATCGCTTGGCAGCCCAACCGCATCCAGCGAACTTCGTCAGTATGGCCACAGAGCTCAGTGCGATAATCAGCAACGGAACCGTCCATAGAGCAGAAAGCTCTACGGCAACACCGATTGCTACAAAGAATACAGTAGCAAATATTGCTTCAAGAAATTCGCCGCCCTGGTGCAGGAATTTTGTCGCAAGGCTTCGCGACAGCGCCACACCTGCTATGAATGCGCCGATTATGGCTTCCAGGCCGATGAAGTTCGCGAC
>DUFR01000035.1 GCA_013331845.1 Candidatus Aenigmatarchaeota archaeon
TGTGTCACCAACATTTGCCTCAAAACCCACCGTGTACCAGCCATCTCTGGTGTCTGTCAACTGTCCTGCGCCAACTACTGCAGATCCAGATGACGAAGAGGCTCCATTAACAAATACTTCTACAATAGTTCCGTTTGGGGCCAGAGAGCCGTTTACAAAAACATAACCCTTGAAAAAATACGGTGGGGCTGCGTGCGCAACTGCAAAAAGGACAAATACCAAAGGTAATATATAAAATACTTTCACTAATTTACACCCCATTTTTCAATGAAATTTATAATTGTTAAAAAATTATAAAAGCTCGACTTTACAGGACAAATCTAACACCACCTGGCGCTGTGATGTTTATCGAATAGTATTTGTCATTGGTGTTGTTCACATACTTCAGCGTCGAGCCACCTGGGTCTGTCCTTGTCGCCAGCACCCAACCAGCACTTGTACCATTTATGTTGTAGTGCATGTAATTCCAGTTTGTGCCGAGGCTACTTAGTATAGATGTGAAGTTAAAGTTGCCAGTATTGGATGCATTGTAACCTCTGTTCTCCATTATAGTCTGGGATGGCAACACGAAGTTAATGTTCCAGCCTGCCCCAAGCCATTGTGTTATGTTATCTGCAGTTGTGAAGTTGGATATGGTGGAGTTTACCCTGTTTCCGCTTGCATCCTTGGATACAACTCTGTAATAATACAGTGTTCCTTTCTCGAGGTTATTCAGCGCAACGCTATGGGACGTGACTCTTGGAACTATATCGTACTCTGCCGACGATATCATGCTGCTTGTGTTTGTTCCATACTCAACTATTGACGATGATGACGTATCTGTCGTCCAATTTATGATGGCTGAATATGCCGTAACAGTACTGTTGGCAACGCTGCTTATCACAGGCGCTGTGGTTGATTTTGTGAACGATATTGTTTCCGATGCTGTCATTGCATTTCCTATGGCGTCCTGGCATCTCACATAGAATGTGTATGTGCCATCTGACAGTGTCCATAGAGTATAGTTGTGCGTCAGCGATGTTCCCGTCATTGCGTAAGCCATTGATGAGTATGTCGTACTTGAATTATCAAACTTGCACGTAGCAGGCTCGCTTGTATTGACAAGCAGAGCTGGTGTAGTTGATGTTATAGTGCCGCTTGGTCCTGAACCTGTTATTGATGGCGCGCCCGTATCACTCGTGAATGTAACTACCATGGTTGAATTGAACGTGCCGTATGTACTTAGGTTGTCGGTTGAGTTCGCAAAGAACGTATAATTGCCGTCAACCACGTTTGCGGCGCTGTCATCCTTGCCATTCCATGTTGCGTTGCATCTCCAAACATCACTGCTCAATGATGCGCATGAAGCTTCCATATTCCTTACAGTTGCATTCGTCAGGTTCCTGACGCCTATGAATGTATTGCTGGCGTTAAAGTTTCTCTCTGTTATGTTAACTGAAAATAGTGTCGTAATTGTGGTGTTTATCAGACTAACAGTCACATTGTCGCCCGAGAGCGCAGGCGCTGTGTTGTCAACGGTGACGTTTACCTCAGACTTAATGGCTGAGTTGGTCGCATTGTCGTTCACATTCACCGTCAGTGTATAAACACCGTCAGTGTAAGTGCCGTTGCTCGTTGCCCAGCTGAATGTACATGTGAAGTTCAACTGGTTCGGAGTGCAGGTTGCTGTCCTTGCTGTTCCGTTTACCTGGAATGAAAGTGAAAGGTTGTTAACACCAGATGTGGTATCGTTCAAAGTGAAATTAATATCCTGAGTTCCTTTCTTGAATGCATTGTTTGAAGGCAGCACAATCTGCACTGTCGGCAATCCTCCATCAAGGCCAAACAATCCTGATGTGTTTGTCTCTGAGGGGCTGTTAGCCGAAGCAACAAGCGTGTTGCTGTCGTTGTACGCTAATGTTACGCTTACATTGACAAGACCATTAAGCTGGGACGCTGTTGTCGCATTTACAGTGAAGTTCAGTGTCGTGGTAACCCCGCCGGCAATTGTTGTAACTGAATCAGCCCGTGTTATCGTGAAATTTGTAGATGCGTTTTCAGCTGTTAAAGCATTGTACAATGTAGCTACTACAGATGTCAGGCTTGCAGTAGCATGGCCAGCATTTGTTACTGGCGCTATTATAGTTGTGCTGTTCGGGCCTGTTGTTACGTTTGTCAACCATGTAACACTTGATGTAATCGTACTGAATGCGAGTCTTGCCTGGGACTGTATTGTTGCGTTGGAAGACGCCAGTGAGCTGCCTGTCACCGAAATGGCAAGCCCGGATGCGTTGCCAACGGCTGACACGCTGCTGCTTGGTATTATCTGTGCACTGACTGTTGAACCATTGAGTGCTATTGCTGAGACATTGTAAGTAATAAAGAATATTGTCGTGCCTATTGGTATCGAAACATTGTATATGTTCGGCGTCAGGTTAAGCTCGACAGATGCGCCATTGAAGTCTCCTCTTGAGAGGAATGTATCCGAAGAGTCGAAACGACCAGGTGCAGTTGCCTCATCTCTGTATATTCTTACGTCTGACAGGTTCAAAGCAGTACCGTTGCCAGTTAGAGTAATATTAATGCTTGTTATATTCATTGTCTCGCCGGTTGCAGCAAAAGTCAGGTTAAGGAATCCTGTTGCGCTCTGGCCGACGGAAATTGTTGAAGGCGCTACTGTGCCGCCTGTAACTGCAAGCGCTGACAATGTCGAGTTCCCTGACACGTGGCCAGAAAGCGTCTCGATTATTGACTGTCCTGATGAGCTGCTTGTCGTTGTCACGCTGGCAGCACTTGTAATGCCTGCGCCGAACACGCCGCCTCCTGTTGCGCTGCTTGAAACATTGAAAACAACTATGAGTATCTGGCTTGATGGCACCACAAATGACAAGCCGGAGAATGTATATGCGCCATCAACAGGAGTAGTGTTAACAGCAAGAGGATCTATGTTGAGCGTCTCGTTGAAGGTCTGCGCATTTTCCTGTGTGCTGTTGTACAACGCCACGGAAACTATGTCAGCGTCTNNACGTTGGTTGAACCTAATCTTGTATAGGATGCTACTCTGTTTGTGCCTGTTATGGAAAGTGTGCCGTAAATTGTTGAATTGCCTGATCTCTGGCTTGCGAAGGTCGGTGTTATTGAAAGGGCTGATACCCCACCTGATACCACTACATCTGATGCTTCCTCTATGCTGGCGTTAAATGTTCGGCCGCCTGTCGCGGTGCTGGATACGTTAACAACAACAAGCAGCACGTTTGTCCCTACAGAGACGTTGAAGCCGATGTTGGAGAAGTTATATCTGCCATTAAGAGGAGCTGAGGTGTTCCACTGGATTAAATCGTAATTGACACCACTCCCATCCAACACGCCGGCTGCTGCAGCAGAGCTGTTATATAAGCCCACGCGGACTATGTCAGCTGTTGTGTGTGTGCCGTTGAATGTTATGTTCAGGCTCGTTATGTTCATCTGCTCGCCTGTTGCAGTGAAGTTAAATGATATAATTGTTACGTTGGTTGAACCCATTGCTGTTGTTGATGCTACTCTGCTGGNNCGTGACTACGTCAGCAGCGCCTTCGATGCTTGCATTAAATGTGTTGCCTCCGGTCGCAGTGCTAGACATGTTGAATACAACAAGCACTATCTGGCTTGAAGGTACATTGAAGGACAGGCTGGAGAAGTTATACCTGCCATTGACCGGTTCTGATGTGTTCGTTGCTATTGGGTCATAAGCAGGAGTACCGTTGAACACGCCCGCATCTGTTCGTGTTGAGTTGTAAAGCTTGACCTCAACTACATCAGCATTGCCAGCCGTACCATTTCTTGTGACTATTATTTCAGAGATGTTCATCTGCTCGCCTGTAGCGCTAAAGTTGAATGATATGACCGTGACGTTGGTTGAACCNNCTGCCAGATCTCTGGCTTGCAAATGTTTCTGTTATTGCCTGTGCTGAGCCGCCGGCTGTCGTGACTACGTCAGCAGCGCCTTCTATTGATGCGTTGAGTGTACGTCCGCCGGTTGCGCTGCTTGACATGTTAATAACAACAAGCAGTACATTTGTCCCTACAGATACGTTGAATCCGATATTGGAGAAGTTGTATCTGCCACTAACAGGAGCCGAGGTGTTCCACTGGATCAGGTCGTAATTGACACCACTTCCGTCAAGCACGCCAGCTGCTGCAGCAGAGCTGTTATATAGGCCCACGCGAACTATGTCTGCTTCTGTCTGTGTGCCGTTGATCGTTATGTTCAATCCTGTTATGTTCATTGATTCGCCCGCAGCAGTGAAGTTGAATGAGATAATTGTAACATTACCGGTTCCTATTACTGTTGTTGATGCTACTCTGCTGGTGCCTGTTACAGCAAGCGTGCCAAATATTGTTGATGTTGATGAACTCATCGTAGCAACTGTTTCTGCCACTGATACACCTGTCAATCCGCCTACGGTCACAATATTCGCGTTGCTCAGTATTGTTCCGTTTATCGTGTGTCCGCCGGTTGCGCTGCTTGACATGTTAATAACAACAAGCACTATCTGTCCTGTTGTTCCTGTCGGAACTGACAAACCAAGACTGGAGAAGTTATATGTCAGGCTTGTTGGCGTCTCTGTTACCGTTGTGTTAGTTGCGAGACGTGTCTGGGTGCCTGCAATGTATTGGGTTGTGCTTGAATCTGTGCTGTTGTACAAGCTTACTGACTGTATGTCTGCTGATGAAATGCTTGTTCCGTTAACCATCAGCACAATCTCAGAGACATTCATGGCCTCGCCGGCTGCCGAGAGGTTGAATGATATGAGTGTAATACCAGTTGAGCCTATCTGCACAGTTGCGTTGACGCGGTTGGTTCCTGTAACTGTAAGGTTGCCGTAAACAGTTACATTTGGAACTGAAACTGTTACACTTGTTGTTATGTTATATATCCCGCCGGAAGCGCCCCTTACTGAAACAGAAAATGTTTTCACTCCTGCAGTTGCACCAGCAGTGAAATTCTCGTAAAGTATTGTCACGTTTTTGTTCACTGCCAAACGGGCACCTGAGTTCGAAACATTACATATCATCACGTTTCCTGAAACTGTCTTGTCCCATGTAACAAGATTAACAGTAGGGCATGTTACCTCACCGGCTGCAACTGCCGTGAATCCTGAAGATGTGGAATCTATAGAAATCTGGTCTATTGAATCAGACGTGCCTGTTCCTGTGTTGTTTATTGTAAATGTATAATTATTCTTCGTGCCTACACTAGTCTGTGCTGTTGCAGATCCTGTCACGATGAGCGTGCCGGTCGCTGTCAGGTTCTTTATGGACGTCGTTCCGCCAGGATCGCCTGTTATTAGCTGAGATGTTAATGTAACATTGCTGTTATTACCTACAGCGGTTATTGCGCTTGCTCCCTGAATACTGACGCCAAGACTGTTTCCAATAGTTGCACTTGTGTTTACATCAATCACTACATAGACGTAAGACAATGTATTATTTTCTATCTGTATTGCTGTTGTTGGTGCGAGTATCACAGAACTGCCTGTAAAGGCACCGGATGCACCAGCTATTGGCAGGTCGCTTCCTCTTTCATATGTTCCTGTTGTTGCGCCACCGCTGTCGCTGTATATTTTTACAGCAAGCACATCTGTTTTGCTTGTGCTGTTTGAAGTAATATTAAAGCCTGTGACATTTATCATTTCGCCTGTCGAGTTCAAGGTTAATTTGAGAAGACCAACGCCAATCTGACCTGTGTCAGCTGCGCTTGGCGCTATATTGGTGCCTGTAACTGACAAGTTACCATAAATGGTTGAGCTGCTTGAGCGCTGCGTTGCAAATGTTTCTGTTATCGCCTGTGCTGAGCCGCCGCCTGTCGTGACTACGTCAGCAGCGCCTTCTATTGATGCGTTGAATGTGTGTCCACCTATTGCTGTGTCTGTCAGATTAACTACAACAAGCAGGACGTTTGTCCCTACAGATACATTGAACCCGATGTTGGAGAAGTTATATCTGCCACTAACAGGAGCCGAGGTGTTCCACTGGATCAGGTCGTAGCCGCCGGTTCCATTGTACAAACCGACTCTGTCAATGTCATTTACTGTCTGCGTGCCGTTGAGCGTTATATTTAATCCTGTTATGTTCATCTGCTCGCCCGCAGCAGTAAAGTTGAATGAGATAATTGTTACGTTGGTTGAGCCTATCTGGGTCGTTGTTGCAACCTGACTGATGCCTGTTACAGCAAGCGTACCTACAATGATAGTTGATGTCGAACTCGGTGTTGTCAGTGTCTCTGCTATGCCCTGGCCTGATACTGCGCTAGTCGTCGCAATGTTCGCGTTGCTCAATATTGTTGCATTTATTCTATGACCTGCTGTTGCGCCGCTGGACACGTTGACGACAACAAGAACTATCTGTCCTGTTGCTCCTGTCGGCACTGACAATGCAAATCCGGAGAGGTTATATACAAGGCCGCTCAGGCTTGTCGGTGCTGAAGAGTTTACTTTAAGCCGTGTTTGAGAACCATTAAATGTTGCTGTGCTTGGGTCTGTGCTATTATATAGTGTTATTGACTGTATGTCTGCTTCTGATATGCTTGTTCCGTTAAGCTGCAGCAAAATCTCAGAGACATTCATGGCCTCGCCAATTGCGGTGAAGTTATATGATACGAGTGTTACGTTGTTTGTGCCTATCTGCGTAGTTGCGCTGACGCGGTCGGTGCCTGTTACAGCCAGTGTTCCGTATATTGTTGAGCTGCTTGAGCGCTGGCTCGTGAACGTCTCGGTTATTGACTGACCTGATGCGCTGCCTGTCGTGACTACGTCAGCAGCNNCAGCGCCTTCTATTGATGCGTTGAGTGTACGTCCGCCGGTTGCGGTGCTTGACATGTTAACAACAACAAGCAGGACGTTTGTCGTGCCTGCTGTTATATTTAGACCGATGTTGGAGAAGTTGTATCTGCCACTAACAGGAGCCGAGGTGTTCCACTGGATTAAATTGTGGTTGACACCAGAACCATCAAACAAGCCAGCTTCGTCAGCAGAGCTGTTATATAGACCAACGCGAACTATATCTGCTTCTGTCTGTGTGCCGTTGAGCGTTATGTTCAATCCTGTTATATTCATCTGCTCGCCTGTAGCAGAGAAGTTAAATGATATAATTGTTACGTTGGTTGAGCCTATCTGGGTTGTTGTCGCGACTCTGCTCGTGCCTGTTATTGAAAGGTTGCCGTAAACGCTTGTCGAAGGCGAGTTCGAAACTGTAGCTGTTCCGCCACCACTCAAACCTCTTACAACTACGCTAAACGTTTTTAATCCGGCAGTGTTCGTGGCTGACCAGTTTTCTATTTTTAATGTAGTTGAACTGCCTGATATGAGCGGATCATTATTAGGGTCTGCCAGCAAACATACCACGGATTTCACAGTTGCATCGAGAGAGCGATTCCATGCGCCATTTATGTTTGGACACACTATGTCCCCAAGAGCAGGATTGCCATAGCCAGATGCCGAATAGCTTATGTTAATCATGTCTACGTTATCGGTGCCGTTACTGGCTATTGTGAAAGTGTAGTTGTTTCTGCCGCCTGCTATTGTTGAGGCAACATTCACTGTAGCGTTTGCGTCAACACTTCTTACCACTATTGTGAGTGCTGTCGAGTTTGCGCTGTTCAGAACGCTGTCCTTTGCCTCTGCTATTATGTTGTAAGTGCCTGTAGACAACTGCGACAAGTTGAAGTATGTCTCTGTTGCATTCAGAATTGTCGTGTTAATTATTGCCTGAATAACGCCTGCTTTGTTGGTGTATATTGTAAGTGTCATGTTCTGCGTCAGCGAAGTATCATTGGCACTCACGCGTATCTCGGGCGTGAGGTCGTTTGTATTGGTGCTGTTAGCAGGGTTTGTTATGGCGACAACCGGAATGCTTGTGTCTATATTTACTGTTAGGAATGATGAGTTTGCAGTATTAGGAACCAGGTCTTTTGCCTCTGCTATTATCTCGTAGGTGCCGTTTGATAATGCTGTGAGGTCGAAGGATGTTTCTGTGGCATTGAGTATTGTTGTATTTATGATTGCCTGTATCACAGCGCCTTTCTTTGAGTAAAGCGTGAGTGTCATGTTTGTAGCAGAGCTATCGTTTGCGCTGACCTTTATGGTAGGCGTGAAATCAGATGTGTTTGTATTATTGACAGGGTTTGTAATTGAAATGATAGGAGCATCGGTATCTATGTTCAGTGTAAGAGCCGTGGAGTTTGTGCTGCTCAGCGCGTTATCCATTGCTTCTACAATTACATTATATGTCCCGTTTGTTAGTGCTGAAAGAGTGAATGTTGTCTCGGTGCCGTTGAGGATTGTCGTATTTTGTATGACCTGTATCACGCCTGCTTTGTTTGTGATTATCTTAAGCGATAAATTAGTCACTATAGAATCGTTTACGCTTACTTTTATGTTCGGCGTGAAATCAGATGTGTTTGTGTTGTTGACAGGATTTGTAATCACAACTGTTTCCGGTGCTGTTGTGTCTATATTGATTCTAAGTGCTGATGCGTTCTGCTTGAGGTCTGCGCTGTTGCCGACTTCTGCCAAAACATCATATGTTCCGTTTGTCAGGGCTGGCAAGGTGAATGTGGTTTCTGTTGCATTCAGAATTGTCGTGTTAATTATTGCCTGAATAACGCCTGCTTTGTTGGTGTACAGCGTCAGCGAAAGGTTAGCATACTGGCTGCTGTTGGCACTTACTTTTACATCAGGCGTGAAATCTGTGGTATTTGTATTGTTCACCGGACTTGTAATCGTTGTTGTCAATGAACTTACGTTAAGCGTCAAGGCTGTTGTGTTGACCTTGAAATCGGCACTGCTGCCGACTTCAACTATTATAGTGTGCTCTCCAAGCCCTATTCCTGTCAATGTGAAGCTTGTTTCTGTTCCGTTCAAGATAGTAGTATTAGTCATTGTGACTACTGTAGAACCAGTTATATTGTAAATGGTCACAGACAGGTTTGTCAGGAACGTGCTGTTTGCGCTGACTTTTATTGCTGGCGGGTTTGTGGTTGTGTTTGTGTTATTGACTGGATTTGTGATAGCATATGCATATATCTGGCCCAGCGTTACGGTGAAGTTGCCGAATGTCTGGTTATCACCAAGCGAGCTTGTGTTTACGCCAGTAACAATCCATTCAAACGTGCCGTTAGCCAAACCAGTTACGTTAAAGGAAGCATAATTAGCTGTTGCGTCTGTGCCATTCACAGTCATCGGGTAATTGCCAACCGCTCCGCCGCCGGAGAGGTTATAAACCTGCAGAATTGGAATTGAAACCAATGATTCATTAACCGTAAAGTTCACGAAGAAGTATCCCTGCGTGCCGACAGTGGAAACATTGCTTGCGTTTACCGGTGAAGGNNAAACTGAATATCAATTTATTATTTCGCCCTATATATATAATTTTTTAATATAATTTTTCAGTTTGTTAACTGCTCGTCTCTTATTGTTCTGTAAATATTTGACTTGCCGACCTTTGTTTTCTCAAGTTTGCCCTGGTCTCTTAGCGCTTCCAGATATCCTGCAGTAACTTCCCGACGCATGTTAAGCTTTTTTGCAACCTGAGATGTAGACATTATTTGCTTGCTAAGAAGATTGAGAATCCTTTTCTCTACCACATTTTCCCCCGACATTACATACAAATTACTGGTGATAGTATTTATAATTATTTTTATCGCAATATTGCGACGACTCAGTGACAATTATACAAAAAGGATGACGCAAAATCGCAATTATTACGCTGTGGGGTTGTTGTTATATAGAGTTTTGCTGTTCTTCTTGATGCGGACGTAGAAAAATGAAAATATTTATTGGCGTTGGCTCGTTTTTTAGCATGGTTTCTGAAAATTCTTATTATTATAGGCAGAAAAGATTAGCCGTTGCTAAAGGCTGAGGTGAGTTGACTCGCTTATTGTTAATTACCTAGTCTCATCTCTAGTTAGTTAAAAAAAGGAAGAAGAAAAGAAAACAAAAAATTGTTTTTTCTTAGGCCGTTGTGGTTGACACTACGCCGTTCTTGAGGACAACTCTGTCTCCAGTCCAGGTGTATGCGTCATAGTTCTGGAGTCTGCTTGTCGCAACTCTTGTGTCTGCAGCTCCCCATCCTGCTACAACCAATGCTGACTTGCCAGATGCGAATGCGTCTGAAACAAGGTCAATCAAGGATGTGCCTGATCCCTGGGATCTGTACCACGCTACATCCTGTGTCTTGCCTGCTGCTGCCAATTCCGCTACGAGCGTGTTGACTGCAGGTCCGCCGACCAAGATGAGGTTCTTCGTGGATCTGTCTGCAGATGTTATCTCTGTGTCCAGTTTTCCAAGCGCTGTCTTTACAGGAACTGCTGACTTGACGGTGCTTGAGCCTCCGCCAGATGTCTGCGTTACTGTTGCATCGCTTGCCAAAACGAAGACGTTCGCCATGCGCTGTATGTCAGGGTACCAAAGCTCGACCGTTGGCTGACTGCTTGAGGAAGTGTCGCGGACTGCGAGCAAACCCCAGAGGTCAACGCTTGATGCTTTGTTGGAGTTGCTTCCCCAGGTATTTGATGTTGATGTAGTTGCTCCTG
The DNA here is from genome assembly GCA_013331845.1 of Candidatus Aenigmatarchaeota archaeon. Taxonomy (GTDB): domain Archaea; phylum Aenigmatarchaeota; class Aenigmatarchaeia; order GW2011-AR5; family GW2011-AR5; genus GW2011-AR5; species GW2011-AR5 sp10154u. The sequence goes on from DUFR01000035.1 coordinate 10,550, forward strand.
TCATGCCAATGCTTCCAATACCTGCCAGATTATTTCCGGCTGTGTTGGCTGCTGTCTGGCCTGGCAGTACAACTGCTGCCTGGTTGCCTGCGTCGTCCTTCTCTTCAACGAGCATTGCAGTCTGGTTTGTGACTGCTGTTGTTCCTGAAGCTCCGACGAATGTCAGGGTAAAGCCTGTTCCACTCTTTGTTACCTGATATCTCAGACCACCTGTTGCTGTTCTACCCAATGTGAAGGTCACTGTGTTTGACTGGTTTGTGTCAGTGTTGGCTGTTCGAACAGACGAAACTCCGTCTTCGCGGTTTGCCGCTGTCAAGGTCCAGTTAGCCAATGTTTCAGCACCGTGACTTATGGTCACTGCGCCTGATGGCAACTGCACTGTTGTAGCGTTTGGAAGAACAGGTACTGCTGTTCCATTTGCGAACGCAACTAGAGCGCCCTGCTTTGACTTGAGCGTCGGATATATTGTCCAGTAGGTTCCTGGCACACCAAAGCTTGAGCCTGCACCCCAGTTCACATTGAACTCGCTCGATGAGACATTGTTGAAGTAGTATGTTTGTCCATCGATAACCGCTGCTTCCTGGTTGTCTGTGCCGGTTGTTACCTTGGTTGTCGTGCTGGTGAATACATCAAGCAAGTCAATGGATGCAGATGAACTGCCGTCCAGGTTGACAGATGAAACCTTGAACATGTGCGTGTAACCGCCCGCGTCCAAGATTATGTATTCGTCTCTTGCTACTGTTTCGTTTTCCGAAAGGTGTATTACATTGCCGCTCGAGTCCTGTGAAAGCACTGTTGCTGCTGCACTCGATGCTTTGTGGCCGTAGTTTATTGTCGCTGTGTTGCCGTTGAAGTCCGTCATTGTTGCCTGCAGGTCGTTGTCGCCTGAGTTGACGAATTTCATGTAGTCATCGCTTGAGCCCTTAGTTGTCGGTGACATGGATGGGAATGCCAAACCAAACGTCTTGAAAACAGGGTTCAGGTATGTGCTGCTTCCTTCTGATATAAAGTCATTTGTTGACGATGTACCAGCGAAGTAGATTGTTACCTGGCTCAGTTTTCCGCTTGATCCGGTCAGATTCACCAATGTTCCGTCAACTGTGTCGTCATTGTTGCCCTTCTTCACCTTTGCGCCGTTTTGCAATGTAATTTTGTCGGCACCGATGAGCAGAGTTGCAACGTTCTGAGACTGGTCAGTTGTCGAAAGGGATGCTGAATCCTTGATGTATATCTTTAGGTCACCAAAGTTGCTTGATGTAGCGCTTTTTGCGATTGTTTCTGTTGTGCTGCCTACCTGAACGACTGCATCGCCATCACTTTCTACGCCGAGCAATGTTACGGTATATGTTGAGCCGCCGACAGTTGTTGTAACTGTCTCGCCACCCTTCAATACCTGGATGTTTGCTCCGCCGAACAGGACAAGCTTTTCAGATCCTGTTCCAGTGAATTGTGCTGTTGTATCGGCTGAGACTGTATAGTCATTGCCGAAGATCCTCAGTGACTTGCTGCGTGCGTTCGTACCATTCACGGCTACATCGAACACAACTCTTACCTTATACATGTATTCAGTTACGCTCGGTGATGTCGCAAATCTTCCGAAGTTGTATGTAGGGTCTGCACTTGAAGAACTGCCTGGCTTGTCAAAGTCCAATCTGACATTAGCAGCGTTCGTTGAGCCTGGCGTTACGTCGATAAACTGGTCGAATTTGTGCGTTCCGTCAGAGTCTGCGAACGATCCCCTTGCCAATAGGACTGGCATGTCGTCTTTTGTTAATGTTGTTCTTAGGCCTGATTTACCCAAGTTATCCTGTAGGAAAACGTGGGTTGTTGTTGTGTCCAATACCTTGCCTTCACCGCTTATACTAAAGCCGGCTGATGCACCTGGTACTGCAACGTCTGTTGTTACTGAGCCACCCAATCGAGCTGCAAGGTCTACTGCCCCTACAACGTCGTCAGGCATGGCTGCTTGTCCCACCACCACAAACGACTGTACGCCGCTTGATGTTACGAAAGGTGCTGGGAATGTATTTAGTGCTGCAAATCCCACTGAAGAGCCTACCATTATGGCTGCCAGTGTTCCTGCCGCAACTAGTTTTTTGAATTGCATTTACATGCAACCTCCTGTATATTTTTTACAAGTTGGCTAAGACATGCGTCTCGGCTGCCTTCGCGAAAGGCTGCTTTAACGTATTTACTTAACCAACAGTTCTTTTTGGTTTGTCCGGATCAAACCAGCCCTTTCTTAGGAAGAAAGCGCTGGCGGAAAGAAAATCCCGTCAGTCTTTTTCTTGGGAAAAGGCTAATTTGAATATGATATGTTCCTATAAGGAACATAGCATCCAGAATGCATTTGGAAAATGCACTCTTAGATGAAATCGTGGATTTTTTTAGAGCCATTTATATAGCCCTGTCTCCATGAAGTCAATANNGTTTATATACTTATGATAAATGTTCCAAAGTCAATATTTAGCCATATTAGATCTTTAAATGCCTATATCTATTCTGGCTTTTTTTCACTTTTAGATTCCGGCCTTTTTATCTCTTTTTTGAGCTTTATGAGGTTTTTACGGCCTCTGGATATCTTTTCTATAAGGCCTCTATCAATCAAATCGTTGATTATCCGCGATACTTTTGCCTTGCTAAAGTCAGTTTCCTTAACTATAACACGCTGATCAACCTCACCTTTCTCGCGCAGAAGTATCTCCATTGCCTTGCGCTCGCCGTTGGTAAGCACAGGCAGCAAGTCTTTTACACGTTGTTTACGGAATACGAACATCAGTGCAAGGATAAATGATATGATAATAAGAACCAGTATTATGGTAAAGGTGGTAAAGGGGTCGAAACCTGATATCAACTCGTATATGGCTGATACATTTAACGTCTGTCCAAGGGCTGGCTTGTCAAAAACCCAGTTAATGAAAATGCGNNACACTTCTGGTAACAGAGAAAGGATAGTGGAATATCTTAAGCTGCTGTACATTGTCCACAAGCCCTTTTACATGAAATTTATAGGTTACTTCTCTTGCGCTCAGGCCGGTGCAGACTATGGAAGTGCCTATATCCTGGACAATATCACAATTTATAGGCACATTGTCGGCAAATACCTCTACATTTGTTATTCTTGACAGGACAAAATAGTCACTTCTGTCGGTGATGTTGTCGTAGGTTAAAATGACAGTCCAGTCAGTGCCAGTATCGTCATTTATTGACACATCAACATTCCAGTTGGTTATGGCTGCATTTACTGGAGCAAACAGGAGAATAGCTACCAACAAGTAAAGTTTCATAGTTTATATAGTAAGTGCTAGATTTAAATCCTATGATTTTTGCTTAAATAAGTCCTAATTCTGGTTTGTTTTTGACAAATATCTTCAAAACATAAACATCGTGTGAACGTAAAGGATAGCTGCTTTCACTTAGCAATTATTTATCCGGAGTTATCACAATTCCGCCGATGCCTGCTGCTGCGAACTGGTGCACTACTCCGGCAAGTGCGTTGACAATGTTCTGGGCTTCTGACAGGCTAAGTTCCTTCTTATTTGGAGACATTATCTCTATGGACGACGGCCCGTAGACCATCACGACATTTATCAGCGTTATGAGGTCTTTTGCCATAAACTTAACCTTGACCAGCTGGGCATGACCTTCCTTCACATCCTTCATGGGATTTTCAACTTTCAAAGTATCGCTATACTGCTCTTCGTAAACCAGAATTTCCTTTATTTTTTTCATTTTCTCAATATGCTTCTTCAGCGCGCTTTCGACAACATGTTTCTCTACAGCCAGAGCCTCTATACTGGCCCATACGTCGAACCATTTGTCCTTGCGCCTTTCCTTTAGCTGTTCCTGAATCTCTTCCATTTTTACCACTAGAGAAAATTAGATTCAAAGTTTATTTATAGTTAACCAAGTAAGCGATTTGGATATTATATATTGGTTAACTATGCGTGGTTAAGCGAAGCTTAACCTGTACAGGTGAAACATTGTTTCACCTTGTATGTGTCCAACTTATAGTAATACAAGAAAGAACGAACTTCTTTCTGTACAGCAAGAGTTTCACTCTTGCTTGTATACTGAATATTAAGTAGCTCTGTAGAAATGCTCAACGAAAATCAGCAGGAGCATCATTGCAAGCCGAATGACGCACTTTGCGCGTCTGTCTGTTTTGCAATGATGCTAGTGACTAGAGGGTGTCGTGCTTTCACGACACCCTCCCTGCTGATTTTCTCATAGGGTTTCTACAGAGCTTATTAAGTTGGTCACCTATAAAGTAAAATTATTATCTTGTTTTTTGTTTCTGTTGCAAATGATTTCACTTAATTAGCTTTATATTCTGGGAAAATGAAATTATCATTAATGTGCCTTGACATAATAAAAAATCCTGTGAAGAGCATTGCACTAGCTAAGAAGCGCAAGAACGTGAACAAGACGCTTATGGTGCTTGTGGAAGACGCAGTATTATTCGCTATAGCAGCTGCCTTGATAGTTGCAAAAACAAATTACAACATAGCAGTTCTTGGTTCAGGTCTTTCGGCGTTCTTTGTTACACTAATAGGCATTATGCTTTTTGGCATGACAATACATATTTCTGCGACTGTGCTTGGCGGAAAGGGTAAGTACTTTGAGGGTCTTACAGCAGTTGCCTATGGCGCTGTTCCTCTCTCTGTCGGCTTCTTTATAGTCGCGCTGCTCTCACTTGTCCCACTAACAGTAGGAATCCAGATAGTTATCATGGCGATTTCAGCTGCCATGGGACTTGCCATAATTTACAGGGGAATAAAGGATCTGTACAGCATTGACATGGTGACCTCAATTGTGGTTGTATCGATTGCGATAATTGCCTTATTCATCGCATTGTATACATCTGCCGGAATTTCACTGCTCGGCAGGGCTGCCACAATGGTAGTATGATAGGTGTTTGAATGAAATCCATGGGAATTGTATATATCATTGCCGGCATTGTTGCGATACTTGGCGCGCTGATAATGGTATATTTTCTGATAACATTTTCGCAAGCGATTGGAATGATAAATAGCGCGACTCCTTCTGACATTCCGGCAGGTACTGATATTGAATCTTTGAAGGGAGCAATGGATTTAGTAGGCACAGTCATACTTCTTGGATGGGTATGGACAGTGTCTATTATCCTATCAGGCGTATTTTCTGTTATGACGGGCGTAAAGGTGCTTAAGAGCAAAAAGTAGACACTTATATGAACTTATAAACAGCGAGTACAAAATAGTTTTATGGGCGCGATCGTAAACGGCATAGGCGTCGGATTTTTATCTGCAGTATTTATCTCCATTTATGTGGAGGGCTTCTTTAATCAGATATTTCCAGTGTGGCTGCTTTACGGTATATTCGCGCCTTTTGTTTCTGCCATAGTAATTTTAATTCTCACCCTCAAGAACAAGAACAAAGACGAAAACCTGCAATGGTATACACCAAAAGAAGAGTGAGTAAGCTCCTTTTTTGGAAAAGAAAGTAGCTTGCAGTCAAAAGAACTTATTATAAATTTTTCTCAAAATGTTATTATTAATTTTATTCCAATTACGCTAACCTNNAGCCCCCGATGAGGATCGAACTCATGACCTACAGTTCTTTCTAAACTTTCCGTTTTGGTCAAACTTTTCTGAAAAGTTTGTACGAAACTGTCGCTTTCGGCTGCTCACGCATCTACCAACTGAGCTACGGAGGCACTCCTAACAGACGCCTTTGGCGCCGTTATCTTCTTTCACTGAATTCCTCATACAGATAAATGCACATTTATGTGACATTATTAGCGGTTATCTGTATGCAAACTGCGTTGTATTATATAATCTAATTAACGCAGTTTACTTTATAGCATTAAAAGATTTCCTTCTTAATACAACCATGCGAGAAGTATTCGAAGTCTCAAGTGACAACAAGTCAAAAGTAGAGGAAATTTTCAAGAAAGACGAGGAGATAAACCGCGGCAGTATCACTATAAGAACCGCTTCGTCGCTTGACATGGAAGGAGATTATTTCATAATTCTTGACACAGCTGAGGACCGAATCAAAAAGGCAAAAGAACTTGTGAAGGAGCTGGCTAAGCCATATAAGAATGCCAAAAAAGTTCTGGAAAAAATAGATGAGCAGGAAGACTCTGCTATAGAGGGATTCGGAAATATACTAGGTTGATTCTATGGGCATAGACCGACAATCTCCTGGCGGAATTACTGATTACCATAATTATCGCAAGAAGTTGCGCCACCTTTACGTGTGCACGGAATGTGCAAAGGGGTTTGACAGGGAAAAGCCTGTGGCTAAATGCATATTCTGCCAGGGCGACATAAAAGAGCTGGAGCGGGATGATATTCCTAGCGCCAAGCCTCTTTACAGATATATCTGCGCAGCCTGCGACAAAATATTTATTGCTGAACACGCGGATACATGCGTCAGTTGCGGCGGCAGATTCCTGCATTTTTACGAAGTGACAAAACTCAGCACGCGTGAGATACTTTCCATGAGAAAAAGACAGCTAAAGGAAAGAATAAAATCCATCAAGAAAAACATTAAGAAAAGGAAAAATAAGTAACTAAGTCGAAAGTGAGGTTGTTGCTCTTACCCACTTTAAAAATCCATCCTTAGTTCTGTTACTAAATGCGAATGGTGTTCGGTTAATCGTATTTGTCTCTATCTGTACATCGTCTTAATTTACTTTCTTAAAACTTTCTGCATAACTTAAACTATGCTTCTTACTGACAAGGAAATAAGGGATTATGTAAACCGTGGTCTGCTCGTAAAGGATATGATAGACGCCCAGGTCCAGATACAGCAGGCTGGCGTAGACCTTACGGTTGCCAATGTTTTCACCTTAGAAGGCGATGGCGTCCTTGATTTCTCCAATGAAAAAAGGAAGATTCCAAAATATGTCGAAGTCACAGCAGAAGGCGACCTTTGGAACTTAAAACCAGGCACATATCATATTGCCTTTAATGAAAAAATAGTCCTGCCGAAAAACATTGCCGGTCTTTTGCTGCCACGTTCGTCTGCTTTGGTTTGCGGCATAGTACAGCACACGGCTCTGTGGGATCCGGGCTATGAGGGGCGTTCGTTCTTTCACGCTGAAGTATCCCGACACGTAAAGATTTACAAAAATGCGCGCCTGGGTCAGATGATTTTCATAAAACTTGACGGCGAAGCAAGCGGTTACCATGGAATATACAAAGGTGAAGATCTCAAGAAGTTTGCAAAACGCGGTGAGTAAGTAAAAAGGAATGTCGTGTCGGTTTATGGAAATTCGAAAAAACTTCCCATGACGTTCCTTTAATTATTTCTTAAAGAAATTATCAACATGAAAATGATAACAATAAAAGTAAACGGCAAGAAATATCGCGTCAAGGACTGCAGAGGGCTTTCTTCTGTAATGGGTATGATGTTTGACAAAAAAAGTAGCGGAGCCCTGATTTATGCCAATAGCATATGGATGCCGTTTTGTCCTCCTCTGATATTATTTTTTCTCGATGAAAAGTTTAAAGTATTGAGTAAGGAAAAGACGATGCCATTAACACTGAACCCAAAAACGTGGCGAACTTATTCAAACAAAAAAGCAAAGTATTGTCTGGAAATCAAAGTCTAATTTTTTTGACGGTAAGGGCAATCGTCCATCTGCTCTTCGTGGCAAGTCCAGTATATGCTGTCTTTTTCTCCAGAAAAGCTGACATGTTTCTTTCTGCTGTTCGATCCATTCCAAATTGTTTGTATCTCACTTATAAATAAATTATATTTAATAATTTCTCATGGATGAACTACTAAGACCGAAGCACATGGCAGCACTTGGTCTTGTATACGGTACGACACAAGGACTCACCGAAGCTGATCTCAGGAGATCTGATGTTTATGAGGTCGTGGAAGATCTTATCAAAGATGGTATGATGAGTTCTCGAGGCGACCCCGAGCTAATGTTTTACATAACAGAAAAAGGCAGAAGAGATGTCGAAGGACGACTATTTCACGCACTTCAGTCTGGTTCTATCTGCGAAGATGTTTATGAGCCGTAAATATAACTAGCTTCTTATAATTAATTTTCAAATACAAGTAGGGGCCTGTGGTCTAGAGCACCTTTCCAGAAATCTGCACCAAAGCGATGGATTGTGTGGACATTGGCATGACGCGACCTTGACGTGGTTGAGATTGCAGGTTCGATTCCTGTCGGGCCCATTTTTATGCTTCATGCATCAGCCGGGATTTGAACCCGGGTCGTAAGCTTTTCCGCCGGCGCTTTTTTGAAAAGGGCTGTTGGGAAGCTCAAGTCCTACCAGGTTAGACTACTGATGCTTAATTCTTTCATTTACAAGTGTGCTTATAAAAATTGAATCTAATTCCTGTTCATGCAAATAGCTGATCTACACATACACAGCAAGTATTCCAGGGCGACATCACAGAACATGGTTATTGAGGAGATAGCAAAGGGCGCCAAAATAAAGGGTATTGACATTGTTGGCACCGGTGATTTCACACACCCGCTATGGCTGAAAGAATTGAAAACTAAGCTGACAGATAATGGTAATGGCGTCTATTCCTATGGCAACATTTCATTCTTACTCACCACAGAATTATCGCTGGTTTACACAAAAAACAAGAAGGGTAGGAGAATACACCATATAATATTGGCACCAAACTTTGCCGTGGTGGACCAGATCAATGAATTTCTTGATAAAAAGGGCCGTCGCGATTATGATGGTCGCCCCATCTTTGGCTTTGATTCTGTAGAACTTGTCGAAACTCTAATGAGCATTTCTAGAGACATAGAAATAATACCTGCACATGCGTGGACAAGCTGGTTCGGGATCTTCGGAAGCATGAGCGGCTTTGACAGCATAGAGGAATGTTTTGGTGATAAATCAAAATTCATTCATGCCATAGAGACAGGAATGTCTAGCGACCCTGCGATGAACTGGCGCCTGAGCGCTCTCGATAAATACACGCTCGTCTCAAACAGCGACAGCCACTCGCCCTATTCCTGGCGTCTTGGGCGTGAGGCTAATGTGTTTGACCTGAAAAAAGTCACGTATGATACTGTAATCAATGCAATAAGAACCAGGGAAAATTTTGCCTTTACCATAGAGACATATCCAGAATATGGCAAGTACCACTATGACGGGCATGCTACCTGCGGTTTTTCCTGCAGTCCAGAAGAAAGCAAAAAGTTGAACAGGCTGTGCCCAAAATGCGGGAAAAAACTCATCATAGGCGTACAATATAGGGTTGACCAGCTGGCTGATCGTCCTGCTGGGTACGCGCCAAAGGGTTCGGTACCTTTCAAAGCTGTAATACCGCTGAGTGAACTAATAGCAGCAGTTATCGGCTCGCCACTCGCTTCAAAAAAAGTCGTGGAAATCTACAATCTTCTCATAGACCACTTTGGAAATGAATTCAAAGTGCTCTTGGATTCGGAAAAAGCAGATTTGCTAAAGGTCGTTAATGAAAAGCTTGCTGACGTAATAATAAAAAACCGTTTGGGTGGTTTGAAAATAATCCCTGGCTATGATGGTGTATATGGAAAAATAATTCTTGGTGATGAAGAAAAGCAGATGTCGCTTAAAAACTTTGCAAAGAAGTGAATATATGGAATGCATCTTTTGTGATATTGTGAGCGGCAAAGCACCCTGCCACAAAATCTGGGAAGACAAGACGCATCTGGCAATACTATCTATTTTCCCGAATACTGAAGGGTTCGCAGTTGTTATGACTAAGAAACATTATCCGAGCTATGCTTTTGACGTGCCGGAAAANNAAAAAATAAGAAAGTAAAATTTCTTACTCATACACTTTCCTGCAGGCCGAGCACATCAGCGCCTATGGTCGCGTCTGTGTAGTAGCGATACCACAGTTTGAATGTTAGTGATATAGTTCCCATAGGGTTGTCAGCCCACTGGGCTCTGTCTATAGCAATAGTGCAGCCGAATGGTGCACGCTTGTCAGAGCGCAGCTTCACAAGATTTTGTATCGCATTACCGGAAACAAATATTTCAGTGCCGCTATTAGCTCCAAGACAATCATAGAAGTATGCGCCTGGACCATTCAACTCGGCGGTTGCAAATATGAAGCCGTTCGCGCCCTGATCAGACATTACGTCGCTCTCCAGCGGAAGCGGCCAGCCATTGCCAACGTTCTGGAATTCTATAAGATAATTTGCAAGCTCATAGTTTGGTTGTCTCTGATTAACAATTATAGGATTCACGCCACGCGTAACAACTACCTGAATTGGCGCGAAGTAGGAATTTTCAACGGTTATTGGAATAGCCCCTGCCTGACCCAAAACCTCGCGGCGTTCTGCCTCTGCCTTGTTGAATGCCTGCAGGTTTATCTGGGCATTTGATGTGTACATGTAAGATACGCGTGCTGTGATCGGATAGCTCGTGTGCACTCCTTCAGGAAGCACAGGAGGTCTTAACAGCCACTGTGTCGTAAAAGATTGGCCTGGCTTGTTTTGGGTAGGCACAGCCGGGCTCATGGAGTCAAAATATTTCACGTCCTCGTACTGTGACCATCCGCCAGCAGCACTGCAGAATCTTGAAGTGAACTGATTCCATGCATTGTTAACATACATGCTTAAACCCATTCCAGACTGACGGCTGTATGCAAAGTTGATATAGCCGCCCTGCGGATCCCAATAATTAAAAGCCAGCTGGCCATTTGCATAATTAAATCCAATCCCACTTGTTCTCCAGGGCCTTGCGTAAGCTAAAGGCTGGCTCATCTGGTTATACCAGGATTCTATGCCATACAATTCTGCAGTAACGCATCGCGCAGTTGTGCCGCCAACATTTTCAATATCAAGGAAGAAGGAAGCAGTGTCGTCCGGTTCCAGCACTTTTGGGTCAAGGGAAAATTCATTTATAATTATGGCGTCATTGGAACTCCTGTTTCCAACGCTACCAACACAGCCGCTGGCAATGACAATGACAACAAGCAAGAAATACCATACCTTCATGATTATAATTCTGCTTGGCGGCTTAAATAATTAAGTAAGGTGTGGATTGTGTTCATGTTTGTTTTTTTATTGACGGATAGCTATTGCTAATCAAAATTTTAATAAAAAATATGCCATCTTACTGTCCAACGACCTGCACATCGACAGTCTGCTTGACATAGTATCGGTAGCGAATGTTAAAGATGAACTGCAACGTGTCCTCGGTGTGAGTCGGACCAAAGACTGCCTTGCTTATCTTTATACTGCACGCCAAAGGCAGGCTGCCTTTGCCGATTTCTCTCAATCTTACAAGTATGTCTGCATTGTCCAGATCCAAGTGTGTGCCGCTTCTTGCTCCGAGGCAGTCATCAAATTCCACGCCAGGGCCTAGCAAATCTATAGTTCCCTGGAGACGTCCGCCAGCGCCCCTTATTACGCCATCATCTTCGGGCGTTATGGGATATCCGTCGCCAACATTGTCTATTTGTATTCTGAACGGATAAGTCTCAAACTGGCTTGAAGATGACGTGTCAACAATTATAGGTGCCTGGTATCTCTCTGGTATGCTTAATTTCAACGGGCCGTTGCTGTTAACTATTTCAAAGGCATTTGTAACCTGCTCGCCAAGGCTTTGCTTTCTTCTGTACTCATCCATGGAAACAAGCTTAACGCCCAAATGACCAGAAGTATTGTAATCATAGGTTACGCGAGCAGTTATAGGAAGTTTAGTTGTAATGCCCTGAGGAATGTCAGGTGTTATAACCTGCCAGTTGGCTATGCGAAATTCGCCTGGTATGTTTCTGCTTGGGAAAGGCGGCCTTAAAGTAAGGGTTCCCCATTTTGGAAGTGTGGAATCTATTGCATTGCCAAGGCTGTCCTTCCACTGGCCCTGAACTCCGAAAATATCTGCCTGTACATTTTTTGCTGTTGTGCCACCTATGTTTTCTATTTCAAGATCAAAGATAACTGACTCACCCCTGTAAGCCATAACAGGAGAAGCAGTAAAACTGTTTATGGTAACGCCGCGGTTTGCGTCGGATGTTACAGTTCTCGTATTAGTGCAACCTGATGCAAGAATAACAGCCATCAAAAGCACGGGTATAATTATCTTGTTCATTTAATCATCCTTCTGAATATATTACATTAAAGTTCTTTATATAACTTTCCTAGGATAACCGAATAGTAAAAACTATGTTTTCTATCTTAATATATTTATTCCGAGCGTGTTCCTAACCTCATATTTATAAGTCAATTTGATCATTATCTCCGAGTTGCGGAAACCGCCGAGACCAATATAGTCCGGTGTTGCCTTTATCTCGCAAGCTATGCGTGGAAATGTCTTTCCGTTGGGCGACAATGTGGTCATAGGCGGACAATCTATGATATTCATATTCCTTTCGCTGGTTCCTGCGAAGAAATCTTCTGGCTTTATATCACTGATGAAGCCGTTTCCTATATTCTTGATGGTGAAATAAACAAAATATTTTTTATCACTTCTTATAACTAGCGGAGGCTGCTCGCTAAAATCAATTTCTATAATCACGTTACTGTCTCTATAAACGTAGTTACTTGGTTTTAGCTGGTAGTCGCTAGTTGCTGTGCGGCGCTGATATTCACCTTCATTCATAATCTCAAAGACCTGGTTGGCAGATAAATCTGATTCAAAGGACGCTTTGGAATTAACCTCTGTCCTGATGCTTGACTCGTTTATCGGGGGCGTGGTAAGCCTGCATGATATTGATTGAAATTCGTTAGGCAACATTGGTCTGGAAAATTCCCGCCTGCAGCCTTCGCTCTTCAGCATTCCTGTATCAAACAACTCGACAACAACATTTCTAAGGGTTTTCATGTTGTGGTTGTCCACATCAATATGCACATCAAGGGCACTGTTTGAAAAAGCGAAAGGCGGATCTGCCTGAAGCGAAACAACAAGGCCGTTGCCTGTCGTCACAGAAGTACAGCCACTTATGGCCAGCACGGACAAAATTGCAATAATAATAGCGTAGCGCATGATAACTATTATTTGCTCTAAATAAAAAGAATCCACCATCTGAATATGGTGATATTTTTGTGAAATACCACTAATAATATCCGTGGGTTCTTTTATACCGGAATACCACAAATAATATCGCTATCTGAAGACGGGTGGTATTCCTCGTATAAAAAGAATAATTATGACGTGGGTTCGTGCTGGCTATTGTAATAATGCAAGATACTTACCCGACGTTATCTATACGTTCTGAAACGGGTTTATTGTCAGGTCAACATAATCCCTAAGCTCGTAGTTGTAATTCACAGTTGATGTTATTTGCAAAGAACGGAAGGGCTCATTAAGCGGCTGCTTGAGCTTTACGGTAAAGCGCAGCGAGGAGCGGGACTGATCCTTATAGAGAGGTATTACACCATCGGAAACCTTTTTGCCAGTGCTATCCACATTTCCTGTGTTTGTACATAGTGTTCTTTGACCATTAATATCGGTAATATCAGTACATAAAAATTGTTCACTATATTTTCCGTTTACAATTTCTAGTTCAGGAGGAAATATTATCTGCATCTTTCCGCTGTCTATCTGGGAATTCACCAGTGTACCCGAGCCGCGGTTCTGTATAGTGAAGAACATTACTGTTTCGGGCTGGTCAGGATTGATTGGGTTATTTCCTGAAAGTATGTATGGTGCGCCCTGTAGTTCGACATCAATCTGGACAGGGCCTGATCCATAGGATTTTGTTGTAAACAGAGTTGCCTTGTCGCCGCTACGCTGCCTTTTCAGTATTTCATCGGCGGAAATTGCAGACACTATGTAGTTCAGAGAACCGTCAAACTCATAGGTTGCCTTGAAATTTATCTTTGTTTCTGTCTTTATGTTTTTTATGTCAGCCGAAGAAGGCGTCATGAGCGTAAATGTTATCGGCTTCTCCTCGCCAGGAAGTATGACGCATGCTGCCGGTTCATTTGCTCCACCCGATCCGCACTGGTCAGGCATGCAATAACGCTGCTGCGACGGAGTAACCTGAACATTAGGTGGAGGCGGTTCGGCACCAACACAGGTGCCAACATTTATGGCGCAAGGCGTGTATCCTGACGCTACGTAAAGATTGCATAAAGTTCCGCCAGAATTGCGAATCGTTGGCGCGTTGAACATATCAATGCGGACGTTTTTCACATTCATGAGCTTGTCTTTGTTTTCCACTATAAAGGAAAGTGTTAATTGCTGGTCTGGCAGGAGCGGCGACTTTGGTATGGTAAGCATGTCCTTTACTACGACAACATCCTGAATACCATTCTGAACCGTGCTCTGCTGCACATTTATGACGTCGCCGCCGAAGAGACCTCCGAGGGCTGTGCANNCTTAGGTAGATTTTTTTGGGGTTTGCTAGGCTTTAAAATCCTAAAACTTAAAGGTCCTTACGGAGATTATAATCATGCAGGATTTTTTCCAGACGTATTTTGTTGACCCTGTCATGCAGGGCACTGGCTACAATATTTACAATACACTTGTCTATGCGCTGCTGTTTGTAATAGCTGTTTTTGTCACCTTCAAACTTCTCAAAAGAATGAAGATTTCCGTAGACAATAAGTTCGCTTTGGGGATACTGCCTTACATAATCCTAGGCGGTCTGCTAAGGGCGTTGGAAGACGGTGCTTCGTACGGAATCTGGTTCAAAACACCAATAATCTACATAATAATTTTTGCGGCCGCTTTTGTTTCTCTGTTTGTTTCGAAAATAATAGAAATGCTAAACACTAAGCGTGCAATTGGTTATCATATAATTTGGGCATGTGTCGGTTTTGCCCTCGTGATTATATTTTTGACACAGGTAACGGTAAAGAGTACCTTTTCTCTTGCTGCCATAATCACTCTCTCGATTTTTTGGGCGGTTCTTCTGATATTTCTGAAAAAACTGACTGAAAGGTACCAGAGTTCATCCAAGATTAGAAAATCAATAGCATCTTTATTCAGCTGGGAAAATACGTCGTTGCTAGGCGTCCACATGTTTGATGCCACTACAACCTTCACGGCAATCCAATATTTCCCTTATTTTGAACAGCATGTTTTGCCTTCTTTTCTGATAAACATATTTGGCCCGGCAGTCATGTTTGTGCTGAAGTTTGTCGTTGTTTCTATTGTCCTTTATGTTCTGGACAAGGAGCTTTCCAAAGAGCAGGAAAAGAAAAAGTTCATCAAGATAGTTATATTGATACTAGGATTGGCGCCTGGTCTGAGAAACTTCTTCAGACTTGTCATGGGCGTCTAACGACCCTTTTAGAAAAAGCGTCGGCGGAAAAATGTGTGTAATTCATATGTAATTTTGTCGTTATTTAGTGGTAGTGAAGGCTTTATATAGTTTTCTTCTAGATTTAATGAAAGGTGATTGAATGTACACACTTGGAAAGCGTGGAGTATCAAGTATATTGGGATTGAACGAAGAGCTTTATCCTGAAGTAAAAGAAGCTAGTAATCTTGGTAGATATGCTATTTTGGGTGTTCTTGGTTTAGCAGCCATCGGCGCTGCTGCATGCAAAGGGCCTCCTCCTGATACTTATGTAGTTGCTGAAAAGCGTGTGATTAAGGGTCTTCAGAAACCTGGTTCATACACAGGAGATAACAGACAGGATGCTTTGATACTTACAAGCTGCGGGAGATCTGTAGGTTGTGAAGATCATACTTATTTTGGCCTACCTACTGTTGTTGAAGAGACATACAGACGTGTTGCTAAAGGAGACACTGTCAGCGTTCCGATGGTAGAAGACGCAGATGGTAATGATGTATCAAGTACAAATGTCGCTGCACTTCGTCTTTTGACGCCTTCTCCGATTGGAGATACTCCTTCCGAAATAGACTTAGATGTCAGGGAAGTTGTAATAGATGCTTATGAAAATCCACTTACTTTGGACAGAACTGGCGGAAGAGTTACCATAAAAGCTGTGCAGAGAATCAGAGGCTTGTCAGATGATGGTACACCAACGGTTGATGAAAAAGTTTACTTTCTGCGCCCTATTGACCTGTCATTAGAAGAGGGACGAAAGCTTAGAGATGGTACAAATTATCACACTACACTCACACTTTTCGAAAATACTGGAAACGGGAAAAGAATTCTGCGCAGTCCAGGTACAATAACCGGTGTTGGTGCAGACCAGCACTTTGACAGTGTAATAGAACTTCCTCGCGGCTCTTATGCATTTACGTACAGAGAAAAGACAGAAGTATTAACACCGAGAAACGATGTTAGAGAGGGTCGTGTAACAGGAAAAGGTGTTTATATCGGTAAATTCAAAGAGGCTCCTTGCGGACCTCACGATGACACAAGATATGCTTGCAAACAGCCAGAACCTCCGGCAGCAAAACCTGTGCCTAAACCTAAGCCAGCACCAAAACCCAAAAATACTCCGCAGAAAACGTGTCCAAAAGGCTGCAAGTAAATTTTTACTTTTTTTGACTAATCTAAATTAATAAAAGAATTTACACTTAGGACTATTTTATTTGACTATTCTTTCAAGGGTTTGGCGGCATAGTTCCGACAGCATTGAAACAATCAAGCCAGTCATCAAGGTGTCCGTTTCCGCGTCTTACGTTTTCAACGTAGTTTGAATCGCCCTTGTCGCAACAACCTACTGTGCCACTGTTACAGGCATTCGGCCAGCCATTGTAGTATCGCAGAACAGCATTTGTTCCTGCATAGCCTGTCATGCCAATAACTGTGCATGGATAGTTTCTTGGCGCGTCATTAAAGTGTTGTTGCGCGAGATCTGATAATATTTTTACGCCACATTTTATGTTTGCCTCTGGGTCGCTCTTTACATCGCCAAGGCTACTGCATTCTGGATGTACACTTAAATGTATCTGCATCAGGCCAAATGATGTTCCGCCGTCGCCTGTTTTCATCACCCATCCAGATTCCTGTGAAATAACACCAGCAACAAGCGCCGCTGCTTCAGCGCGACCTCCTACTTTTGTATCAAGACCAAACGTATCTATTGCTGTTGCAATTTTGTCCTTGTAGGTTTCGTAGGCTGCTTTGAAGTTGCTGGGAACCGCATTGCACTGAGCTGTGGCTGTTCCTGTTGTACTTGTGTCCACCAAGGAAATGCCTGGCACTA
>DUFR01000042.1 GCA_013331845.1 Candidatus Aenigmatarchaeota archaeon
TCCCTCAGATGAAACTCTATCTGCTCAAATGGCAGGTGGTAATCACCTCTGGTTATTATTCTGTCGAATAGCCTAGAAACGAATTCCCCCATCTCACCTTTTGGAAATTTTTTTATTATTCTCATAGAAAGGATATTTATCCGACAGCTAATATATATGTTTACTTACAATGTAATTATTATGAAAAACCAAGAAGTAGCCAAGATTCTTTATGATATAGCTGATTTGCTTGAGATAAAAGGCGAGCTAGTTTTCAAGTTTGTTGCTTATCGCAGAGCCGCTCAGGTCATAGAAGCACTTTCCAGAGATATAGAAGACATCTATAAAGACGGCAAGCTTGATGATGTAAATGGCGTTGGACCTGGAATTGCTAAGAAAGTGGTTGAGTATCTCGAAACAGAAAGGTCAAAATACCTAGAAGACCTCAAAAAAGGTCTGCCACCTGGTTTCGGCGAGCTCCTTGCGCTGGAAGGCATAGGGCCAAAAAAGGTAAAGCTTTTTCTTGAAAAAAAGATAAAAAACCTCAAGGAACTGGAAGCGGCGGCAAAGGCAGGCAAGCTAAGAAAGATCCCTACGCTAGGCGAAAAGACGGAAAAAAACATACTTCAGAGCATAGAATATGCAAAGAAACGCGGCGGCAGGATGCTTCTCGGACACGCGCTGCTTTTGGCAGATGAAATCGTAGGCGAACTTAAGAAAAACAAGAATGTTATCAAGATAAATCCTGCGGGCTCGCTTCGCAGGATGAAGGAGACCATAGGCGATATTGATATACTTGTTACTTCTGCTAAACCAGGCGCTGTCATTGACTATTTTACAAAAATGGAAAACGTTGCTAGTGTTATAGCCCAGGGTCCTACAAAGGCTTCTGTCCGTCTCAAAAACGGCATGCAAGCTGATCTAAGGGTTCTGCCAGAAAAAGAATATGGCTCTGCTTTGATGTACTTCACTGGATCAAAGGAGCACAATATAGAGCTGAGGAAGATGGCTATTTCACAAAAAATGAAGTTGAGTGAATATGGATTGTTCTCAAATAAGTTTGTAGCTGGTCGCAGCGAGGAGGAAGTATACAGGAAACTTGGCTTGCAGTACATAGAGCCGGAAATGAGAGAGAGCCGGGGAGAGATAGAACTTGCTAAAAAAGGAAAATTGCCAAAGATTGTCAGGCAGGATGATGTAATTGGCGACCTCCATATGCATTCTACTTGGAGTGATGGCAAGAATACTGTAGAGGAAATGGCACTCGCTGCAAAGAAACTTGGCTATGAATATATTTGCATAGCAGATCACATAGGTCATCTGACTATCGCGAATGCACTTGACAAAAAAAGACTAGAGAAACAAAGAAAGGAAATAGACCTCCTTAACAAAAAACTTGATATTGTAATACTCCAAGGTGGGGAGGTTGATATACGGGCTGACGGCAGGCTAGACATGGATAACCAGACACTGGAAAAACTCGATATTGTTCTAGCTTCTCTTCACTCCTCGCTAAAGGCAGGTGAGGAGCGCAACACAAAACGCATAATCGGGGCTATGGAGAATCCTCACGTTGATATAATAGCACATCCTTCTGGCAGGCTTATTGACCAACGAGAAGGCTCTTTGCTGAATATGGAGAAGATAATAGACAAGTCAAAGGAAACAAATACTATATTGGAGGTAGACGCCCAGCCCAACAGGCTTGACATGAATGATGTCAATGTAAGAGCAACTATAGAACATGGTTGTAAAATAGCCATAGACACAGATGCGCACAGCGTTGACCAGCTTCGATTTATGAACATAGGCGTTGGAACAGCACGCCGAGGATGGGCAACAAAGAAGGATGTCATTAATACCTACAAACTGGACAAGATGATGAAACTTTTGAAGTAAGTATAAAAACCTTTTGTTTATACTAGACCTATGCCGGACGAGCAACCCCTTAGAATAGAATTTGAATTATTTCCAGATGATAACAGTGCTTATTTAGTATGGAATGTGGCTGGTTGTGTAAGAAGATTAAGGGACGCGCCGCATGAGTATGATATAACATTGATGGTTTACGAAATTCACAAAGATATATTAAGAAAACGTGGCATAAGCGACGACGATCTAAATGTTGGAGATCGATATGTTGAGGAAGCCAAGGCACAGTGCCTGCGTGGCGTGAATTGATTACTTTACTTTAACTTCTATAATCTTGTCTTTTTCATTTACATTGAACTTAACAGGTAGAAACTGCTCTATAACCCATATGTTTGTTAAAACATGGGGTGTTATTTCTGATACCCTTATAGAACTATCTTGCTTTGCAAACGCTAGGAAAGGTAGCAACTGGTCTGCTATGTGCTTGTCCAAACAGGCGTGACCATTTATTTGGTTCTTAAGCCCAATGGCTGCTTCGCTGCCCACTTCTTCTGCTTTTTTACCACGTTCTCCGAGAGACGATTCACCTAAAATACAATTTTCAAACAAAGCAGAAACATGAATAGAAGATCCGGTACTTAGCGATGGAACATAATTCATATCTTTTTTTTCAAGGTCAAAAAAGTTTTCAACTGCATTTACTTGTCTTTCTGCAACCTTATTTTTTCTCAGGTCTTCTGATGCCACACTTACTGCTTCATGACCTATTAATTTTCCCCTGTCTATAATCGTCAAGGCTTTTGGAGTAGCGGGCTTTAATGTTGCATTGACAATTCCACCACCTTTTGGATAGAAAGCATAATTTTCTATGTTTAATGAAAAATCGACACCAATCTTTTTCATGTAGTAAGAGAAAATACTTTTCATGTAGTCCATAGTTGGACTCCATTTTACATGGGTTCCACCCTTTATTTTAAGTGAGACAGGTTGCTTAGCATGGAGCGAAGGTAGAATTAATGATTGCAAAACAAGAGAAATTGCTCCGGCTGTACCTATATCAATTTCATAGTGACCACCCTTTATTTCCTTCGGTTCAAAAATAAGTGATGTGTCCCCGATATTTGCATCAATTTTTGTATTACAAAGCTGCGCAACACTTTTTACCGCTGCCAGATGCTGTGGTTGCAAGCCTGATTTTGGGCGATTAAAACGTATTTTATCAATTTTGCAAGGCTCGCCAGTTATTGCCGACAAAGCCATAGCAGTTCTGATTATTTGACCACCGCCTTCAAGCGTATCACCTTTTATGTGTAACATCAATTCACCCCTGAAAATAAAGAATTTAGAGTCTTATGTTTGTAGTGTAAATTTAGTTTTAGGTTCCCCCAACAATACTTCAAATCTCTTTGCCGTATTCTTATTGCCCACCTTTCACGATTACTATCATTTACTTGATAAGAGGACTGAAAATACGGTTCTGTGACATCTACTCCCAAACTTTCGATTAACTTTTTAGTATCTAATATAAGATTTGGGGGTTTGGAATCGTTTTCAAAAGTTTCAACAGCATGCATAATTTGTATTCTTTTTACCCTTTCTTCTATAGAACCGTCTTCATCTATAGCTTGGGATATAAAAGCCCATTTTAGTATCGGCGAAAGATTAAAAATAAAATCTGGGATTGAAGGATTTGTTTTTACTTTCCTCCCTAAATCTAAACCCATGCCGTACACAAGTATAATTCCCAAAATTTTAGGTAGTGTTACACATTCATATTTTTTTGGATTTGAACTTTCGTTTTTGATGACACCAAAAACATTTTCGATATTTTTTATAAAAAGCTTTCTGAAATAGTAATATTTGTTGGTAAAATGTGGATTCAGACTGGATGTTATCCCTCCATCATGTAAGATTGAAGAAATAACTCTAACACCACTTTCCGAAACAAAATTTAACGGCAATTTTGGCTTTAACAAGCTATTTGTTAAGATTCCCCATGCCCCATTTTTCGTTGATATAGCTTCTATACAACCTTTTCTTGGCTCTAGCCCTATAATTTCACAAAGCTCTAGAAAATCTAGAAATTTTATCTTATAATCTTTCTTATTTTCATTCATATGCCTTATAAAGTGACCCAAGTTCCTCTCAGCGTTATGTATAGAACCAAACTTTTTATCTACATTTCGAAGTATGTTATTCTTTACACTTTTATTTAACAAAACATAGACACTACGATCCGTAATTTCTTTATAATTTAGAGCAATATCTTCTAAATTTACAATACCTGTAAACCAACCGGTTGGCTTCTCTTCTTTCATATCAACTATTTATCAACTAAAAGTATATAAACTTTTATTTGCTATAGTAAACGTATGAAATGGGATAATTATGGATTCGTCGTAGCTAGCAGAGTAAGAAAAGAAATACTAAATGCGTTAGAAATCCAGCCATATTTACCGAGTGAATTGACAAAAAAACTATCTTTAGATAAGTCACAGGTTACTAGATCTCTACATGAATTGGAAAAAATAAAATTAATAAAATGCCTAACACCTAACAATCGGAAAGGTAAAGTTTATACTATTACTCAAGAAGGTAAAATTATATTGGAAAAAATTAAACTTTGATTTTCTCGCCGTTCTTTGGTGCGAAGACCTGTATATTGAACTCTTTTTCTATATCCTTTGCGAACTCATCGCATTTGTCTCCATGAACACATATGACAGTCTCTGGCCTCGTGCGGCGGATTATATCCATTAAACCAGTCCTGTCGGCGTGCGCACTCAGTGCTATTTGCTGCAGGTCTGCATGCACGCTGAATCTTTCTTCACTGTTCTCAAATACGCGTGTTTCAATAAGGTTTTTTCCTGGCGATTCTTCAACAAGGAATCCGGAGAAAAGCACTTTGGAGCCCTTTAGGGATTGCATCTCCTTCAGGTATCTCACAGCAGGTCCGCCACCAAGCATGCCGGCTGATGCTATGATAATTGGATATTTCTTTATTGCAGCAGCGCGTTCCTCGTTTGTACGGATGAATTTTACTCTTTTAAGAAGTGCCCGAAAGCCGTTTGGATTTTTAATGTAACTACCATACTCGCCTATAATCTCGCTTGCTATCTTTGCCATCCCGTCCAGTGCAATCTTATCGGCGTATTCTTTCAAAATAAGCATTACTTCCTGGGCGCGGCCCACGGCGAAGACAGGCATAAGTGCAACTCCATTGTTTTCTATTGTTTCCTCAACAGCTTCCAAAAGACGCTTCTCTTCACTTTTCCTTGGAGCCTGGTTTTTGGTGCCATAGGTGCTCTCTGTTATAAGAATATCCACCTTGTCCGGAAGTTTGCATGCTCCAAGAAGATTGCTTGGTCGTGACTGAATATCGGCTGTGTAAAATATTTTCTTCCGACCATCGAGAAGAATAGAAGAACTGCCTGGTATATGACCAGAGTCCCATAAAGTGCAAGAAAAATCACCTATGTTAAACTTTTCATTATAGCGCACAATTTTCGTGTTCTTTACCATCCTCTTTACATCGGTTTTGTCAAAAGGGGTTCCAAATCCTTCATTTCTTGCGACCTTCATCGAGTCCTTGATAAGCATACTGCCTAACTCCAACGTAACGTCATTCATGTAAATCGGGTGCTTACCTTTCTTGAACAACAGTGGAGCAGCTCCTACATGGTCAAGATGTGCGTGGGAAATTATAGCAGCATCAACCTTTTCTGTAGGCGGATATTTGGGCGGCTCAGGCTCAATCTTGACGCCAAAGTCCATCATTACACGTTTTTTGCCGCTAACAAGGATAGCACTTCTGCCTACTTCTCTCCCACTTCCTAATACTTCGATTTCTGTCATATTTTATCCCACATCTTTCTGAGCTTTGATTTGTCTATGAGTAGATCTTTGGTATTTGTAAAGACCTCAAGTGTTATGGTTTTGTCAAAGCCTGTTTTCTTCACAGCGCTAAGCATTGCGTTCCAATCTATGGAACCCTTACCTAATGGCAAGTGTTCGTCCTCTTTCCCATGATTGTCACTTATATGTATGTGTTTGATCCTTTTTGAAAACCTTTTTACAAGCTCTGGTGTCGTGTTTTTCTGACCAATATTTGCATGGGCCACGTCAAGATGCAAATACAATTTCGGTAATTTTTTGAAAACCTTTTCTAGGACGTTGGGATTACTGAATAATCCAGGCGTATTTTCCGCCATTAAATCAAGGCCGCGTTTTCTTGCTATGGAAACGAGCCTTTTCAATGACCATAAATTGAACTCTATCATATGTTCATGATCTATGATTCCAAGCGATGTATCGAAGTGTACATTGAATGTCTTTACAGAAAGCTTTTCAAATGCCTCAGCACCCTTTTCCAATTCATCTAATGCGTATACCCTAAGTTCTTTGAACGGCGAGCCTATGGGTAGATACCAGGCTGTGTGGCCTACGACAGGAGTTTTTCCTATTGCAGCCTTAAGAGCTCTTATATTTACTTTCTCCGGCCTGGCTTTTGGCATCTCAAGCGTAAGGTCAAGGAAATCAAAATCCCTCACGACCCGCTTAACCTCTTTGAGAAGATTATTGTTTGGGTTATTCATCGAGCCTATTAACATAAAATCACTACCTCTTATTCGGAAATCATTATTTTTATAGGCGCGACCGGGTTAGGTAGACCTGTCCATAAGATTTATAAGTATGTGTTTAATAATATTCTGAACGTGGTGCCATGGACTACCAATTTCAGTCAACAGCGAGAAGCTGAGGCCAATTTTGCTTAGGGCACTCAACAAAAACCAGATTCTTCTTGTAAGAAAATTAAAATATCACAGAGTACTTAGCAGGACCCAGCTTCTAATAGAAATCTCCCACAGCGGTAATGTACCGCTTTCTACACTGAAGCTTAATTTCAAAATACTCAAAGAACTGGGAATAATTTCTCAAAATGGCAGACTTACTGCTCTTGGACAAAATATAAGCTGGATAATAGGTGATTAGATGGACTACAAAATTGAATTACAAAAATCTGCTAAAGATATAGAAATGGAAAACTATCTGAAAACTATATTCATGCTCAGCGAGAGTAATCCAGAGATTTTGTATCGTGTTATAGAGATGGCAAAACAGGACAATAAAAATACAAAAAATAGAAATTTAAGCGGGTAAATCAAAGTGATTTTATGTAAGGAAATACCACCGTATTAATACGGTGGTAGTATCTGTGGTATTTCCGGCATAACACAAGCCACAGATATTATATGTGGTATTCGGAGAACTTTTCAAGTTCTCCGATACAGCAAAACTTTTGGTTTTGCTTGCATTCAAAAAGAATACCACTACCTTTAGATGGTGGTTTGTGTTTATGGACATTGAAAAGCGAATGGAACTCATAGAAAGCACCGGCGAGGAAACCGTCACGCGTGAAGAGCTCCGCATATTGCTGGAGACAAAAACAAGGCCTGTTGCATATGACGGCTTTGAGCCCAGCGGCCAGCTACATATTGCACAGGGAATCATGCGTGCTATCAACACCAACAAGATGATCGAGGCTGGAGTTCATTTCAAGTTCTGGGTTGCTGACTGGTTCGGCTGGATGAACAACAAAATGGGCGGCGACCTTGAGAAAATAAAACAGGTTGGCGAATACCAGATAGAAGTCTGGAAATCCTGCGGCATGGATGTTAAGAATGTTGAATTCCTCTGGGCGAGCGACGCCATGGCTGATCGTGAGTATTGGAAGCGCACTGTTAATATCGCGCGCAATAATACAGTCCAACGCATAGTAAGATGCTCACAGATAATGGGGCGCACTGAAAAGGATACACTCACAGCAGCACAGATATTTTATCCCTGCATGCAAGCTTCTGACATATTTCACCTGAAAGCCGATATCACCAATCTTGGGATGGATCAGAGAAAGGTTAATGTCCTGGCACGGGAAATAGGACCCAAGCTCGGTTTCTGGAAGCCTGTTATGGTAAGCGTTCACATGCTGATGGGACTTAACAAGCCGCCGGAAGGCATTACAGATCAGGTTGAGAGGGCAATAGCAATGAAGATGAGCAAGTCGATACCAGACAGTGCTGTTTTCATGACGGACAGTGAAGAGGAAGTAAAACGCAAAATAACAAAGGCTTACTGCCCAGCTACGACGGAAGACAATCCGATGATGGAGTACATGAAGTACATAATATTTAGGAGCTTTGACAGCGTTACCATAGAAAGGTCAAGTAAGTTTGGCGGCGACGCAACCTACTACAATTTTGATGAGCTAAAGAAAGATTTTACTTCAGGCAAGCTTCATCCTGCTGACCTGAAGAATTCTACTGCCAAATACATAAATGAACTTCTTGAGCCAGTAAGAAAGCATTTCTCAAAAGGCAAACCAAAAGAACTCGCTGATTTAATCAGAAGCCAGGGCGTTACACGTTAACGAAACCTGTACAAATAGCGGGATAGGTTTATGTGATTATTTTTAATTTCAATACCGTCTTTCTTAAGGAGCCTAATTTTCTCGGAGATTTTTTTACCTTTCATGCAACCAGCGTAGCCATGTACCTTGCTAGAGCCTTAGGAGCATGAAATATCCATACTATAAAATACAAAAGGATTTAAATATAAAAGGTTATATATGTTGTATGATCACTAAACAAGATATAGATTTTGCAATAAACGCAAATAGAAAATTAAAAGAGGAATCTATAATTCTCTCAAATCTATCATCTACAAAATTTAGAGAATTTACCAAAAATAGACTTGGGATAGAAGCTAAAAAAGTCCGAATATCTAGCATGAAAAATACTAAGACATATGATAATTTATTATTAGATGCGCGGGAATTGTTTGAACTTGGGTACGGAACAAAATTTATATCATTATGTATATCTCTAAAATACAAAATGTATATACATACTATATTTTTTCATAAAACAGTCCAGAAAAACAGATTAAGTTTTGTTATAAATGACTCTATTTTTAATCAATTAGATGTAATTTGTAAAGGGCGATTATTTTATAATCGAATTGCAAGAGGTATATTTTTATCTTTCAAATGTAAGCCTCTTTATAATTTATCCAAAAATGAAAGAGTTGGCGTTAAAATTTTTTATGACACTCCAGGAAATAAAATATTTATTAAAAGAGATGACAGATCATCAAAGAGTTTGGTTTGTGGGTATAGTGATATAATAATATCAGCTTCTCCAATACCTAAAAATACAGAAAAAATTCTAAAATTTAACAAAAATATATATACTAGTAAAAATATTGACGTGTGCTTTGAGGCGGACGATTTTGGCTTTGATAAAACAGATCTCATAGACGATAAAAATGCCAGAAAACTATATCCGCATCTCCAAAAATATGGTTTTATATTAGAAAAGAAAAGAATAACATGTTCTGATCGATCTTGCGGAGATTTACATATTTACAGAAACGGCAAAAAATATATAATCGAAATAAGTAATGTATTTGAGAGTCCACCTACTGATAAAAATTATCATTCTGCTTATAACAGAATTAGGGATAATATTTTAGGTAAAATAACTAGAATATGTTTATTGAACAAATGTAACATAATTTTCATTTTTAATAAAACACTAGAAGATAAAAAGATCATAAATGAAGATTTTGTGAGAGTTATAGAACACTTTAAACCTAATTTAATTTTGACAACTTTTAATGATGGTTGGGAAAAAGAGGTCGCGAACGAAATTCATCAATTAACGAAGTAATAGAAGAATTTTTTATTTACTTTATTGTTTTTTACTATTACCCCATCTTTTTTTAATAGACAGATTTTACGTTTTATCTTAGGGCCTTTCTTAGATCCACAATAGCCACCAAGGTTACCGGAACTTTGAATTACTTTGTAGCACGGATAGAGGTCTGGTCTAGAGTTTGTCCGCATTACCTGGCCGATGGCACGCGGGCTGCTACCAGTAACGCGAGCCAAATTACCATAGGTAGTTACCTTGCCTTTTGGAATTTTTCTCAGCAAGAGGAGTGCTTTGTGCATGATTAATTAAGGACTACAGGTTTTAAGAAATCTACCCCCAAACTTTAGGACATGGACAAAGAGCAACTAATAGAAAAGACCGTTGATTACGTCAAGCACAACATGGAGAACGGCGAAGTCGGACATGACTGGTCTCATGTGGAACGAGTCTGGAAGATGGCAAAAAGAATTGGTATAGAGGAGAAAGCCGACATGTTTATAGTTGAGATGGCCGCGCTACTTCATGACGTTGCTGATTGGAAGTTCCATGGAGATGGGGCCGGAGAATTGAAGGCAAGAACCTGGATGGAAACCATTGGCGTTAAAAAAGAGGATATTGAAAGCATTGTTCATGTAGTAGAAAATATTTCCTTCAAAGGTTCAGGCGAAAAGGAAAAGATGAGCACTTTGGAGGGGAAGGTTACGCAGGACGCAGACAGACTTGATGCTCTTGGTGCTATAGGCATAGCACGTGCACTCACATTTGCTGGTCATGCTGGGAACCCAATATTTGATCCTGAAATTAAACCTAGGAGCAATATGAAATTTTCTGAATATAAGGAATCCAAGGAACCGGCAATAAATCATTTTTATGAAAAGTTACTTTTGTTAAAGGACAGAATGAACACGAAAACTGGAAGGAAGCTGGCAGAACAGAGACACAAATTTATGGAAATTTATCTGGAGGAATTCTTTAAAGAGTGGGATGGCAAAGGATAATTATGCTTGACATAAAACTGGTTCGCGAGAATCCCCAGATGGTACTGGACAACCTGGCTAAGAGAAACGCTCCTGAAT
The DNA here is from genome assembly GCA_013331845.1 of Candidatus Aenigmatarchaeota archaeon. GTDB lineage: Archaea > Aenigmatarchaeota > Aenigmatarchaeia > GW2011-AR5 > GW2011-AR5 > GW2011-AR5 > GW2011-AR5 sp10154u. The sequence goes on from DUFR01000042.1 coordinate 10,640, forward strand.
ATGTTCAGATGCTTCAGGAGCTGATAACAGCGGATAATGAGCGCTTGGAAATTCTGCAAGAAGCAGAGAAGCTAAGGCAAAAAAGAAATACAATGACAAAAACAATCTCCGAGCTTAAGGCACAGGGAAAGAATACTTCTGCCTCGATGAAAGAGGTGGCGGAGATACCGCGGCAGATAAAGAGGATGGACGAGCGCCTTGCAGAGCTGGAGGAAAAATGCCGTTCCCTGCTTTTTTGCATCCCTAACATGCTGCACGAAAGCGTGCCTTTTGGGAAGGACGACACGGAAAATGTGGAAATAAAGCGCTGGGGAAAGCAAAGCTTCGCTTTTGAGCCGAAAAATCATCAGGAGATCGCTGAAAGGTTAGGCATACTTGACACGGAAAGAGCTGCGAAAGTGGCTGGTCGTGGCTTCTATTATTTGAAAGGCCCACTAGCTCTCCTGGAGAGTGCCATAGCACGCTTCGCTGTAGACACCTTAACTAAAAAAGGATACACATTGATTCATCCGCCGCTAATGCTTAATCGAAAGCCATACGAGGGTGTTACAAACCTGGAGGATTTCAAGGACGTGCTCTACAAGATTGATGGAGAAGATTTGCACATGATAGCCACAGCCGAGCACCCGATAGCTGCGATGCATATGGTTGAAACTTTGATTCTTGACAAGCCTATAAAATTTGTTGGCTTCAGCCCGTGCTTCCGCAAGGAAGTTGGAGCTCATGGCAAATACACCAGAGGCCTCTTCCGTGTGCATAACTTTTACAAGATCGAACAGTTCATTTTTTGCCTGCCTGAAGACAGCTGGAAGCTGCACGAGGAGTTGCAGAAAAACAGCGAACAACTTTACGAGGCTTTAGGTATACCGTATCGCGTTGTCAATGTTTGCACTGGAGATATAGGAATAATAGCTGCTAAAAAATATGACACTGAGTTTCTTATGGCTGACGGAAATTACAGGGAAATCGGTAGCAACAGCAACTGCACAGATTATCAGGCACGAAGACTTAATATAAAATACAGGGAAAAGGAAGGACAAGCACCGGTTGGTTTTGTCCACACGCTTAATAATACCGCTCTTGCTACGAGCAGGACCATGGTTGCCATACTTGAAAACTATCAGCAGGAAGACGGCTCGGTAAAGATACCAGATGTTCTTGTTCCGTACATGAACGGGCTTAAAGTTATAGAGAAATCTTAGGTGTTTATAATGGAAAACAAATCAGTAAAAGTTAATTGTAGTTTCTGCGGAAAAGAAATAGAGTGCCCAGAGAATATGCTAAACGCAGAAAAGCATTCATGTTACGAATGCTTTGGGAAATTAATGGAAAAGAAAAGCGGAGAAGAGATGACAGAAGAGGATATAGAAAGGATTCATGTTGATATACCAAGAGATAAGGCGGATGAAATCGCGGACAACTACATGATAAGTTCCGTGATGGATGATGCATTTCCAAGATTCTGGAAAGATGAGAAAGAAAGATTGAAGGATATGCCAAGAAAGGACGCCGTTGCATACGCATTTGGGTCAGGTGCGAATACTATGCTCGGGCTAGTAAAACAAATGGAAGAAAAAGCTGAAAGAAGAGCAAAAACCAAACTAGGTTCAGAAAAGAAATAAAGAGAATGGAGTAACTAGCGGAATTATTACAGATTTTTCAGAAAATCCCTTCCTTTTTGTGTTATTTTCACAAAATTGAAGATTCTCCTATTTCCTCTTTTTTCAATTTGTATGTAATTATGTAGCAAAAGCTCTTCACAATTGTCTCTTATTGTAATCGTACCTGTATTGCATAATTGTGCTAAATGAAAGAAAGTTTTTTCACTGCCATCTCCAAGATTATGCAGTATTTCCTTCTTTATACCTAAACTAGATCTTTTTTGTCTCATATATTTAATTGATTAAAGAAAACCTTTAATACTCTACAGTATAAAATTATACTGTGGTTAGAATGCAGGTCAACTTATGGGATTTACATCATGATAAAGCTTATATAAAACTTAGCAAAGATTTTCATAAAGAATTTTTTGATAAAGCAATCAAGTATGCGGGTTCTCAATCCAAGCTTGCAAAACTATTATCATATTCAGGAGAAAATTTCTCAAATGATTTTAAGATAGATCAACAAAGAATTAGTTTCTGGATCAATAATTATATGTGCGTAAGGCTTGATGTTGTTTTATATTTGGCAAGTTTATTGGGTATTGGAAGAGAAGTAATTCAGGATAATGTAGTTTTATTGAAAGGTGTTAGTACTAGCTTGCCAATACAAATGCCACGGCTGCCTTTTTTACTAACACCTGAAATGTCCAATATTATAGGAAAATTTATTTGTGATGGATGCATTCTAGATTCGGAACATCACTATACTGCAACGTACAATAATTCATGTCCTGAGTTGATAGGAGAATTTATACAGGAAATTAAATATACATTTGGCAAAACATCTATAGAACCTATTGTAATAGATGATGTTATAAGAGCAAGGGTAACTGGTTTCATTGGATATATAATTACAAATTTCTTTTCCTTTGAAAATGGCAGAAAAGTTCCTGAAATTATCAAAAATGCAGATAAGGAAATACAAGCCGCATTTTTGCGTGCAGTATTTGATGACGAGGGTACGATACACAAGAAAGTGAATCATATAAGAGTTAAAATGAAATATCTAAAATTTTTAGAAGACGTCACGGCTATGCTTCATGGTTTTGGCATTACAACATCAAAGATTTCTATAGATAGAAGTAAAAGATTCGGCGGCAATCTTTATTACTTCGTAATTTATAATAGAGAAAACTCACGTTTATTTAGAGAATCAATAGGATTTACGCATCCAAGGAAGAAAAGAATTTTGGAGGAACATCTTAGCAGACCAGTAAAAATACCGCAAATAACGACCAAAGTTAATTTAAAGCTTTCTACTATATTATAGTCAGAGTAAATTCAACGGTGATAATTTTCATTTGACCCGTGTTCTGTGATGACATGAGTTACACACTTATCATTAGCGAGAAGCCAACTGCAGCAAAAGCAATAGCTGAAGCTTTGGCCGACGAGAAACCAAAAAAAATCGGCGACAAGGTTTTCTGGTACGAGTTCCAGAGAGACGGTGAACCATTTGTCATAGTACCTGCCGTTGGACATCTTTTCACTTTAAAGCAGAAAGGCAAGGGATGGGCATATCCGGTCTTTGATGTTGAATGGGTACCTACTTTTCAGGCAAATAAGTTCGCTAAATTCACTGAACCTTATTTTAGGAATATAGAGCATTTTGCAAAAGATGCAAAGGATGTAATAATTGCAACTGACTATGATGACGAAGGCGAAGTTATAGGATATAATATTTTACGATTTATTCTTGGGCGCAAGGACGCCAGCAGGATGAAATTCTCGACAATGACAAAAGAAGAGCTTCTCGATAGCTATGCACATCTAGGAAAATTAAATAAAAATCTTGTTGAATCAGGCCTTGCACGTCATTATCTTGACCATATGTGGGGCATCAGCCTTACCAGAGCGCTAACGCTGGCTGTTAAGAGCGCAGCAAAAAGATTCAGGATAGTTTCTACAGGGCGCGTCCAAGGTCCTGTTCTTCATGTGCTCGCGAAGCATGAGAAAAAAATAAAGGCATTCAAGCCCGACCCATTCTGGGAGCTTGAACTGCAAGTGCAGATTGGGAAACAGCTGCTTACGGCTGAACATGGAAAGAAAATATGGGACAAGAAAGAAGCTGATTTACTTTCAAAGAAGGCGAACACGAAGACTGTTACAGTAAAGAACATAACAAAGAAAATAATGACACAGGCACCACCAAAACCTTACAACACCACTTCCATGCTTGCTGATATTTACCGTTATTTCGGATACAGCCCACAACA
>DUFR01000025.1 GCA_013331845.1 Candidatus Aenigmatarchaeota archaeon
AAGTTTCTGGTATTCGCCGTAAACGAAAAGCGGATTTAGCTGCACGTCTGCCCGGCCTTCCGGCATGTCAATTACAAGATTCACGTCAGGGTTTGAATTGAAAATTGCCTTTGTTTTTTTCTCTACGAGCTTTCCTATCTCTCTGTTCAACTCGGCTTTTATCGGTTCGCAATAATCGATCCCAACATTTTCCCAAAGATTTTCCTCGCGCGAAATCAAATCAAAGGAAAGTTTTGTGCCGATGAGGAATGTTGAGAACTGGTATTTCTTCGCAGCTTTTGCGACCTTGTCCGCTATCTTTTCCAGACTATCAAAAATACCCTCGCATACAGAACATTTCTTTTTAACAGCGTCATTTGCATTTTTCATGTCAAGTTTGTGAAAACCGAAACCGTGAAAATTCGACATATCGAGGTCGCCGAAGTAATCCTCCCGGTCGATGCTCATCGCCACCAGCGTGCGCAGCAGGTGTCCACGCTGCACGTTTGTGTAGCCGCTCAGGAGCTGGGCAAACTGACGTCCCAAGCAGGAATCACAGACAGGCTGTCTCAATATGCGATGCGCTTTTTCCTGTATTTGCATAAAACTAATTGGCTAGCGGAACTTAAAAAGCTCTATAGATTCTCTATAACTTTTTTGAGATTATCGAAGCTAGTTATCCTATTAGCAACTTCTGGGTGTTTGCTGCTACGATCGATTAAAATCGCGTGCATGCCAAGCTGCCTGGCCGGAGTTATGTCATTTTTTATGCTATCGCCAATCATTACAGTTTCTTCCGGACGGGTTCCTAGCACTTTCAATATCGCATGAAAGAATTTTTTATCCGGCTTCAGCCTGCTGTGATCACAGGAGAAGAATGTGGCATCGAAAAGATCCAGAAAGCCGGTGCTCTCAAGCACGGGGATTGCGAAATTTTCTGTGTTCGAAAGCAGTCCAATTTTGTATGTTTTACGAAGTTTCCTTATTTCAGATATGACATCATTATAGGGCTTGATATGTTTTCTGTCTTCTTCATAGAGTTGTGCAAACTTATTGATCTTTTCATCGTCTTTTATTCCAAAGGTAGCGCAGGCATGTTTTGCCGACTCTTCAAAAGTGTCAAATCTGTGCTTCATCCAACCTTTTCAAGTAGTTCCCATAGCTCTTCTTCTTTTTGAATTGAGAGTTCCAGAGCTTTTATCACTTTGCTTCCGAAGTCCCAGTCAGAATAAATTACGGTTTGCCATAGGTCGAAAATTATTGCTTTAATCATTATACAAAATTAGCCACTTGAACTTAAAAAAGAATTAATCATGATATTATTCTTACAACCATCTGCTGATCTGGAGATGGTTGGAATCGGTATACAATGTCCCTGTCTATTTTGATTACAGTGCCCGGCCTTACGTCGGGACGATCCTTTTTCAGCGTACCATCAGGAAGATATTTTTCTATTTCTATTCTTCCAATTCCTGATTTGACATAAAGAACTTCTCCACTTTTTGTCCTGTGAGACTCCATTGAAATTGTTGGAGAATGTTCGACACGTTTGTCTACCCATCCTGCGAGATAACCAAGAACTGGGTGAGTAGCTAGATTTTCAGGATATGATATCTGAAAAGTTCCGTGCATTGTATAATTATTGCCAGAGCTGGTATAAAAAATAATAGCGGAGGGTGGATTTCCACCGGGATTCAATCCCAGATTTGAATTCGGCAGATAAGATTTAATTTCTTATCTTCCACCGACCTCCGGGTGTCCTAGATCAACCTATGGGCCATTCGCACTTACAATGGATGTAANNTATTAATTGCATTACAGGAAAATTACAAAAAATTTCTCACAAGAATAAATAGTCAGGACGCACAGAAGTATTATTGGATGGTCGGAAAAATTATAGCTATTGATGAGTGCGGATCCATAAATGATCCTATGAACCCCTTTTCTGTTGTAGTTGCAAATATTTCTTATGACCTGAGCCGTCTGAAAAAACACTATCAAGGCAGGAAATTGAGAGGAGGATACAGATATACAGAACCGACCGGAGAGTTTTTTTATCTTACTATTGACCCAAAGATGCTAAGAGTGGCATCACATACTTATGGACAACTGAAAAGCTATACAGCAGCAATATTAAATGGCAGCTTTTATCCTTTCATGCTTCGAAAGGACGCTATTGTAAGACTTCTTGAAACAGCTGATTATGATCCACAGAGAGACGTGGCTTTGATTGATTCTTTCTGTAAATGTTCTGCACTCAAGGAAATAATAATGGAAACCTGGCAAAGAGTCTATGGTGTTGAAGTTCCAAGGCAATCAGTCAGATGTCAGAGAGGAGCTGACATGGTTTTTCCTGATGTACATGATGCTGATTCAAATGCGTTCCGTCTCTTCGATCGCCTGACACATGATGATTACGATGAGGACGACCCAACATTTTTCTCAAGGCGCGTAACGCTTACGGACGATGACATCATACGCTATAACCTTGACAGACACCGACGAAGAGAAGTAAGAAAACTAATGAAAACACGCGAAATAGAAATGCCTTTTTCACTATAAATTCTTTCTTTCTAATTTATTCTATAAAAATTTCAATTAAACATGGGGTGATAGTACTTTGACAAAAATATTGGGCATAGACGAGTCCGGTAGAGCTCTATGAGTACCGTTAGGCCCTGTCTGTGGACCGATGACAATTTGTGGTTATCTTATTGACAACGAAAATCTGGCGGAGCTGAAAGTGCTTGGCGTCAAGGACTCGAAGCTGCTTACGGAGGCAAAACGTGATGAACTTTATCCGCTTCTCAAAAAAATCGCTCATGATTTTATTGTCCTGAAGGTTTCTGCTGAAGAAATCGACAAGTTGCGCAGCGAAAGCAATCTGAATGCTTTAGAAATAGAACGAATGCAGCATATTATAAACATGTTCAATCCTGACAAGGTTATAATAGACTCGCCCGAGGTTGATACGTCAAGCTTCTCGAAAAAGGTAATGGCCAAAGTCAGGAACAAAAAGATAAATATCGTGGCTGAAAATTTTGCTGATAAAAAATATCCTGTTGTGGGTGCTGCTTCTATTCTCGCTAAAGTGGAACGGGACAGTGAAATAGCAAAGCTGCACAAAAAACACGGCTTTTTCGGCTCTGGATATCCGAGCGACGAAATCACAATCAGGTTTTTAAAGGATTGGATTAAAAAGAATAAAGAGTTTCCATCTTTTGTACGCAAAAGCTGGTTTACTTCGCAATGGATAAAGAAAGAGAAGGAGCAGAAGAGTATCGGGAAATTCCTAAGTAAGTAAAAATGGAGCGTTAAAGCGTGTAATTATAAGAGGTTTTAACTATGAATTTGAAATCGTACTTTGATGTTGAATTGAGGACAACAGTTGTTTATGCAGTTATTGCTGTTATCATGGGCTATGTTTCCATGACCATCAACAACACGGCAATGGCGGCTCTTGTGGCGATAATAGTTCTTGTTATATTGACATTTGTTTTGCGGGCTGTTTTCAAGATAAAGGAAGGCGCAAAATGGTGGATGGGCAACGGGGTAATTGTTTACCTGTTCCTGTGGGTTATAGTTTGGACGATTTTCTACAATACTTACATAATTTAGGTGAGATTCATCAAGGCAAACAACACGGAAGAACGAGTTTACACGACAGATGCTGCAAAAATGGCAGGAAAGCGTGCAACTATTTTTGGCTGGGTGCGCAAGACAAGGGACTTGGGCAGCTTGATGTTTATTGTTCTCTACGACCGTTTCGGTGAAATTCAGGTAACATTAAAAAAAGGCGACAAGAATTTTGAGATGGCCAGTAAAATATCAAGAGAGAGTGTTCTCAGAGTCACAGGCACTGTCACAAAAAACGAAAAGGCTCCAGGCGGAATCGAGCTTAATCCAGATGAAATAGAGGTTATTGCCAGAGCGGAATCGCCTCTGCCGCTGGAGACAGACCCGAAAATAAAGTCAGAGCTAGACACGCGCATTGACAACAGATTCATTGATCTTCGCAAGAAGGAGAATGCTGCTATTTTTGCGATAAAAGACGTGATTTACAGAAGCTTTATCGAATATCTTGAGAAGGAAGGATTCACGCTGATGCACACACCGTGCATCATTGCTGCAGCGACTGAAGGCGGTACTAATCTTTTCCCGCTTTCTTACTTTGACAAGGAAGCTTTTCTGGTACAAAGCCCGCAGCTCTACAAGCAGATGCTGATGGCTTCTACGTTTGACAAAGTAATGATAATCACGCCAGCATTCCGTGCCGAAGAGCACAACACAATCCGCCACCTTAATGAATGCCTGCAGATGGACATAGAGACAGCTTTCGTGAAGGATGAAGAGGGCGCGCTGAAATACGCTGAAGGTGTAATAAATTATATTTACAAGCAGGTCGCGGAAAAATGCAAAGAGGAGTTAAAAGCATTAGATAGAAAATTGGACGTTCCGAAGATGCCTTTCAAGCGAATGACCTATGATGATGCGCTTAAGTTTCTGGCAAAGGAGGGAATCAAGATAGAGTGGGGCAATGACTTCACTCCAGAAGCAGAGAAGATGATAGGCAAGCATTTCAATCCGGTCATAGTAACAAAATGGCCGACAGACATACGCGCCTTCTACTCAATGCCTGAGCCGGGACGTGAAGAGGTTTGCCGCGGCTATGACATGCTCATAGATGGCATTGAAGCCATGTCTGGCGCACAGCGCGTTCATGATTACAGACAGTTGGTTGATATATTGAAAAAACGCGGCATGAATCCAGACAATTTCAAGTTCTATACTGACGCCTTCCGTTTTGGCATGCCCAGCCACGCGGGCTGGTCCTTTGGTCTTGAACGGCTGACTATGTTCATCTGCGGACTCAAGAACATCCGCGAGGCAACTTTGTGGCCTAGAGACAGAACAAGGCTTACACCGTAACAACTAGTTTTTAATAATTACTTAGATAGGTATGAGTATGCAACTCACATCTGATATCAAAAAAGGTGATAAATACTTTGTCGCTAGGTGTCCTGAATTAGGCGTTACAACACAGGGCAGAACATTGGAAGAAGCAAAGGAAAACCTTAAAGAAGCGGTTGAATTGCATTTGGAAGCAATGGTTGATTATATGATTAAGCACGGAAGCGTCCATATTGAAAGAGGAAAAATTGTTCAGAACTGATTCTCATGAAATTTCCTGTTATTTCTGGAAAAGAACTCATAAAAATATTATATAAGAATTTTGGATTTTATCCTATTAGACAAAAGGGCGACCATGTTACAATCACAAACGACAAAGCTTTTGTGACAGTTCCGCTTCACAAGGAATTAGATATAGGAACTTTAAAATCCATTCTAGACGACTGCGGTATTTCAAGAGAAGAATTCATGAAAGCTTGTAGTAAATAATCTATTTCGAATATTCGTTGATATCGGGTTTTATGATTTTTGCCATAAGCCTCTTTCTTTGGAAATCTGCAAAGAGCGAAGCTCTTTGAGATGCCAGAAAGCTTCGCTTTCTGAGCAAGAAAGACCCTTGGGAGAACTCGAGGAAAGCAAAGCTTTCCTGAGTTGCCAAAAGATTCCATCTTTTGAGCAAAGAAACATATTATTTTGAATAATCACCAATTTCTGGCTTTATGATTTCTGCCATGTCCCGCGAGCTCATGTTTATCGAAATCTCATGAAGACCGGCGTTGAAGTTCACTGTTGGATTGTCGAGAATATGACGGTCCATCAAAACCTGCAAGCCGAACAAATTGCCGAATGGATGGACACTTCCCACCTCGCAGCCGGTCACGCGGAAAACGTCTTCGGCGCTGGCGAGCGAGGCTTTTCCTATTTTTTGCCGAAGACGGTCAAAATCTATTTTTTTGTCGCCGGGCACCAAAATCAGGAAGAAACCTTTTTCCGATTTCACAACCATTGCCTTTACGCCGCTGCTCAATGGCACGCCGCGCATTTTCGCTGCCTGTTCTGACGTATAGGCGCGCTCATGGGTGAGGACTTTGTATTCTACATTGTTCTCGTCCAGTAGATTTTTCAACGCTTCTACTTCCGGTTCCATTCAGTCAACACTCCTCAAAAATTCTATCATGTTGAAATTTATCTTGCGGCTGTGCAGAAGTTGTATGAAATATGTCTGTGATGATTTTGGCACCATAAAAACAGTTGAAGCAAGTTGTTTACCGCCGTTTTTTGTCACCAAACCCTCTGATTTGTAGTTGGCTTCTATCCTGCCAAAAAGCAGTCTCCTTATTTTTAGATATAGTTTTTTGTTTTTAGGCAGAGTGAACGAAAAAAGCACTATTTTTTCCGTTTTCTGTGTCTGTACTGACTTTGAAAAGAGTTCAATGCCTTCTGATTCTATGCTGTTCTTCAATTCCCAGTCTTTCATCTGCCCGACTTTCACTGAGATAGGATACGTGAAACTGAAAAGCTTCCATTTATCAAAATCTTTTGACATTACGAATTTTCTTTTAGCCGATTCGGACGCCTTTAGTATGGGTTTTTCATCGGACCCCCCGCAATCAAGAAAAACGTCTATATCGCTTTCTTTGTCTAGTTCCCCTCTTGCGCCTGAACCGAAAAGGTAAGCTGATATTATCTTATCCTCAACGCTTTTTTCAAGAAAAAGAAATGTGAGAAAGTTAAGCGCGTAGCTGGCAGCTTTTCTGGCCTGGTCATTCATCAAGATCACCTATTCTTTCCATTAATATATTCTTGAGCTTGTTGAAGGAATTCACAACAGACTCTATCTGCGTTTTCGTCGGGCGACCATATACAAGATTCGTTCTGTTGCCTTCTATGGTGTAAATAAGGTCATATACCTTTTCTTTTGAAGGGAAATCCACCTTTAACTTCCTTTCTATTAGTGGCTCTACTTTTTGCTCAGGCAGTGGTCTCTTGAACCAGTCATGCTTGAGCATTTTGCCTATGGGTATCTTGCCCTCCTTATGCAGGTAGGTTTCAAGCATCTCTATGGCGCAAGCTGACGCATGAAAGCCTATAGTAACAGGTCTCTTCTCAATACCCACAGCTATGGCACCTTCTATAGCTTCCATGCTTTCATTAATTCTTTTCTTGTGGTCTCTTATAGCGCTCATATTGGATTATTAGTTCCAAAAATATTTAAACTTTTTGGTACTAAAGTTCCATATATTTGGAAGAAAAGTTCCAGAAACCCTGTTTATGATTATTGGTACTATATTTACTCGCATAGATTTTTTACTTTCGTTTCCGAACGCCATAGCCCTTTAGGGTATGAATGAAGATAAGAGGAAACGAAAGGAGGCGCCAGCCGCTTTAGCGGCTGGAGGCTCCACTCCTTACAACTCTACAAGGAGGAATTAAAAATTCCTCCAATATAGCTTAATTTTTCAGAAATTATGTTTATATTCAGGAAAAACCAATAAAATCTTAGTGCATTATCAACAACCATCATTAATAGTGTGGATGTTGGGTATTGCTGACGGTGGTTGGAGATGTCAGTATATATGAGACTCCCAACTGTTGACAGAGGCGGTATACCGAACATGAAAGCTCAAACAGCTTTAGGTATATTTATCGCGTTTGGAGTAGTATTATTAGTTTTGATGTTATCCCCGAAAACGAGTTTTGCAGCATCTTGTGGCGACGGTTTGTGCGAACCGTCAGAATATCCTTGGTGCGAAGACGATTGCGGATATTGCGGTGATGGTCGGTGTTTAGGTTATGACCCAACTGAATGCCCTCAGGATTGCGGAGGCGGTACTTGCACTCCTCCGTGTACTGGTAGTCAGATATGCCAGAGTGGTGTATGCGTTTCTGATGGTGGCACTGATACAGGCGTAGCGACAGGGGTCGGCGACGTGAGCACATGCTCTGGCACAACAGGCTGTACAGGCGCTACATGTCGCTGGAGCAAATGCGCGACAACTGCCGACCCAACAAAGATAGAGTTCACATTTACCATACCTAATACGTGCATTGGAAATTCAAGATATGACTCATCGCGGAGAAAATATGTTCCTGCAAAACCGTGTGCTACGAATGCTGTTTCGTTTCCTGACAGCGTGAAGGATGCTTATGCCAACAACTGCCTGCACAGTATTCTTCTTACACAGGTTCAGTCTGATGATTATGGCAAAGTATGCGCTGGTGCAGGGTGCAGCTCTAGCAGCGCTTCAGCTAGCGGCATTATTTCGGGTCCAGGAGGAGGCGCTGGCGGAGGGGGTGGAAACTCCTTTGTTTCTGGTACACCAGTGCTGCTTGCCGACGGTAGTTCAAAACCAATTGAAGAAATAAGTATTGGAGACAAAGTCCGTTCGTTCGACCCGGAGACCAGCAGGTTTGCCACTGGCAATGTCACTTCTATTCTTACACGAGATGTTCAGGAAAGTTATATTATTGACTTTGATGACGGTTCAAGTGTGGGAGTTACTGGCACACACCCATTTTATGTCAAGACAGCCGCTTTCGGAGTTCCTACTGTACATAAATATTTTGTGCAGGTTAAAGACCTGATGGCTGACGACCGAGTCTACAAAGCGGCTAATGATCAAGCAGTTCCTGTTAAGATTACTGCTATTCGGCAGATATCAAAGTCAGTTACAGTGTATAATTTCAACGTTGAGATGTTTCATACATATATTGCCAACAACATGATGGTTCATAATATTAAACCTCAACCAGCTGTCCTGGCAAAGCCAACATTCAGCGTTACGGGATTCACGACAGGCGCTGGCGGTGTTATCTATACAGCAGCGAGCAATGGCGTCTGGTCGCCAAACATTGATGCGACCAATGCTTTTGACAGTGCAAATCCACAAGTGAGTCTTTATGTTGAGGATAAAATAGCAGCGAGCGGCGGCGGAGCGTCAAGAACCATAGGCGCGACGTTCAAGGTAATAATTCTCAACCCATCACCGACGCAAAAGTGCGTTATGGACACGGCAACAGGAAAACCAAAGATAGTGGTGCTTTGTGCTGGCACGACAGTAGAATGCACCCAAACACCAACGGAAATCCCAACGCTTACCGCGCCGCGCTGCATTGACGTGACCAGTCAGGCGAGATGGTATTCTACGGGCAATTCTACTTCGAAGTGCGTTGACAGTAACCAATACAAAGCCATGGTTACGCCACAGCAATATCTGGTACCTATATGCACGAAGAATGTAACAGACCCGACATTTTCAAAATATGGTAATTATAAAACTAATGCAACCCAACCCGGCGACCCGCCTGGAGGCGGTCCTCGCACAAGGAATAACTGGACGACAAGAACATCCTGCGGCACCCTTGGCTGCGACACTGCTACTGGACAGTGTCGTACTGGTGGTGGCGGCGGATGCCCTGCCGGACAGACATTGTGCAGTGATGGTGTTTGCAGAACTAGTTGCGTAGGCGGCGGCACTTGCATAAAACCTCCTTCGCTTACTTCAATAACCGCAGCGCCGCGGTATGTGGCGCCTACAGGTATTGTAACAATGACAAGCATTGGTTCGAGCACTGAATCCATAGTAACCAACGGTACCCCGAGGCAAATGAAAGTCAAACTGGAGTGTGGCACAGCAACAGGTGACTTTAACACAACTGCTCCCCGACCAGGCGGGAACAATACAAATCCCCCACCAGGCGGAGGCAGTTGCGATGCGCCAGCCGGCTCTGCAAGTTACACTGCCAAAGTAATTGCTGCTATTGATGCTTATTTGGCTGCATATCCCAATATAGCAAGTAAATCAGGCAATGACGATGAGGCTGTGTTTACTTATCTGGAAGGTGTTGCTGAGAAATTCAGAACACAAAATCCGGGCTTTTCTGCGAGTGGTAATGTAATAAATTGTAATGGCAACCGCGGAAACGACGGACTAATAGTCGGCAGCAGCACTGACAGCTATGGCCAATATTATGATTTAATAAATGGCGTTGTTGCGGGCAACGGCGGCACAATCGCTGAGTCGAGCTGGGCATCGTTTGTCGAGCTCGCCAATTGGAGAAGATGCAATTGCGGAAGAACTACACCAACAGGTTCGGCGACAGCCCGGCCCACGTTTAGTGTGACAGGAGCTTCCACTGGCGCCGGAGGCTGCCAGTCAGTAACTCAATCAGGTGTTCTATCTATTTTGCAGCCACACTCTCCTGATAACACAGGAATAATGGAAGCTCTTCCTGAATTACAACAAGCCTTTGGTTCCCAAGTTCAAGTACTTTATCATCCCATAAGGCTCGACAAAGTAGATTTTGGAGGAGGCATGGTTGTTGATGTTATTAATGGTGCCACAGGTCAGCCTGCTAGTGTTTCTGGAGCTACATGGGGATGGATTGTAGAAACACCTTGCGGCGGCACAGGCAACACAGGCAGCACAAGTGTCTCGTGCCAGACAGGCACCTTTAGTGCCAATCTGTGCAGCGGGCAATTGACTGACAGCAACCCAACATGTACTTTTACTGTTCCGCCGGAATGGAGAGGCGGCGGACATTTCCAGAACCTTTACTGCCGCCTGAAGGACGAATCTGGTTTGTACTCAAACTCAAGCAGGACAAGCATAATAGTTGACAACACGCCGCCTGTGTCTCAAATAACTGCGCCAGCGGCAAACAGCGCCCAGACAGCCAACTTCCAGATTAGTGTCACGGATTCAGATGACTCTGGCCTGGACAAGTGCTACTATACAACCTCAACCACTTCATCTTCCACTGTTTTGCCGCGGGCAAATATCGCACTTTCTAATCCTTACAAAGTATGGAGGCCGCTCGATGTGGCTTATAGCACTAGGAGCGATGTGGCGCTGGCTGTTTGGAATGACAATACAGTTACCAAAGGGGCTGTCGGACAATTAATAAAGGGCGACGGAACACTGATTGGCAGCAACTTCATACTCGGAACCAATAACGATTTCAGCGGCGGCATCAAAGTCGCTTACGATGAGGACGATGATTTATTCTTAGTTGTATGGGGCACTGGTGTTGGCAACAGCATGGGGCCGACCTATGGCTCGCTTGTCAGACCAGACGGCACATTTGTCAAGCAGAATTTTGTTATCATGAACGATTGTAATGTAGGCATCCATGCTTCCTCTAGTGGGAATATAGCCTACAGCAAAAACGCTAAAACATTCTATGTAACCTGCACACACGGCATCATAACTACTGGTAGCATTGTAGGCAATTCAGTTACGCCAGACGGCACTGTTGGAAACGAAGTGGTTGTGACAGGCGGCGGCATGTTTGGTTCTTCAGTTGCAGCAAGCGGGAGCACTGAACTTGTTACGTGGTTTGATTCAAACGACATTGCCTACGGCAGACTATACGACTCTAATGGCGCCGCTTTGACAGATCCAATCAGGATTTCAACCGGAACGCTGGGAGGTTATGTGGCGCTTGTTCCGTTCTATGATACTACACGCAATGAGTACACCGTTTTCTACTGGGGAAGTGTTGACAAAAAACTTTACAAACGCACTATTGGACCAAGCGGAACTTTGGGAACCGAGTCTACCGTGTTCACTAACAACAATGTTGGAGTCAGTGATATTGCCTACAATCCTTTGACTGGCAGTTATTTTGTCGCGGACCAGCATATTAATGATAATGGAAACGGGTACATTGAAATAAGCAGCAGCGGAACTGCGGCAGCGTCTGTCAGAGTTTCTGAAGACACAACACTTCCGCACTATACACCAGCTATAATAGCTACAAAGAGCAACGTGCCGCTCACGATAATGAACCGTGCGGGCGATGCTTATGCACAGTTCGGCGGACTGAATGGCGCAATTAACGGCGCCAAGCTCAGGACGTGCAATAGCCAGACAACAATAACTGTCGGACCTGGCAATGACTGTCCTAATCAAGGCGCGTGCACTGTCAGCGCTTTTGCGACTGATATCACCGGCAACGTTGGCACACCTGATTCGCGCAGCTTCACCATAAAATTGATTCTCACAAATATTACTTCGCCGCCGGACAACAGCAACCAGACCGGCAACTTTTCCGTTGATGTTCAGGACCGGGACTTTGCTTCTACGACAAACAGTACACTTACATGCACTTATGATGTCTATAGCATTGGTTCAACATCTACAAAGACCGTGAACAACGCAGCACGCAGATGCAACAGCAACTTCACAGTCACAGTAGGACCTGGTGGCAACTGCACTAACATGGGGCAGGGCTCATGTAAAGTTGTCGCAAAAATTGACAAGACCATGAACGGCACCAGAGTTGAAGATACCAGCGAGCGTTTCTATAACATTGACTGGGTTACACCTTTCTCAGAAATTGTCAGCGCGCCTACCAATTGGGTAACTTCTGACTTCACTATTTCTGTAAGGGATAACGCTCAGGGCGTTGCCAGCAGAATATCAAAATGCCAGTACAGAGTGGTCAGCAATGTAACACAGACAGTGCCGTGGACTGACAGGACCTGCGGCATTAATGCGCCTGTCAGCATACCGATAACCGTCGGGCCTGGCAAAAACTGCAGGCATGAGGGCGGCGACGCGTGCACGATAATTGTCAGGCCTTTGGACATGTCTGGAGCGCCGGGCATAGAGGACAATGTTTCTGTTCCAGTACTTTTCAATGCCACTCCAGACGGATTTTCAAGCACAATAACCACGCAGACCGAGAGAGGGCTAAACTTCAGCGGCACTACGCGGCAGGAACTGAGAGCATACACGTTCTACGTCTGCAACAAAAACTCGAATGTTAATAGCTGCATAGCAGCATACAACAGCAACAACAAAGGCGTTAACAAGCCGAACTTCTGTGGTTCGCTTCTTGGAAAATGCGACGTGAGGTGCAGCGATCAGACAGCTTCATACTACTTTGCCGCGAGAGGCACGCCGGTCGGCCAATCCACGACGGTTACTGTTGTCAGTTCTATCATGTCCGCGGCGTGTCCAACGTTTAACATAGGCACAATAAATGAATGGTATCAAATATTTACTCAGCTCGAAGTGGAAATTGGCACTGAAATAGGAATTATTGATTCTTGCATAAACCAGAACGGCGTGTCGAATCTTTGCAATAACGAGACACTTGCGATTCTAAGGGAAGCGCTGCTTATTACCCAGGACCACTTAAAATACATGAATGTTACTATGCGAGACCTTACGGTTACAACGGCGCAGCAGCTGATTCAGCGCTCGATAGAAAAGAGAGACGAACTTTCTGCGCTTCTCGGCAGAATAAGACCGCCGACGCTTGTAACAACGACTGTTATCATGCCTGATGTCGTAAGATTTAACCGCAGCATGGACTTGATCGCCCTGATAAACAAGAATGGTCCTACGGATGTCTTTGGAACCGTTTACTGTACAATAACAAAGCCTGGCAATGTGGTCCAGCAGAACAAGTCATCTTGTCTTGCATTAGTCGGATCTGGGCAACGCATGGCCACATATACGGTTCCGTTCATGCCTGACAGGATGGGAACATGGAGCTACAGCTGCAAACTGGGACGCTCGGTAAGACCGGACTGCTCCTTTGAGGTGAACCAGACACCTGTCAGCGACACGTTTGTTGTGTTACCAGTTGCGAGCACTTTCATACACTCATTATCAGCTCCAGACAACGTGATAAGGAGTAGCGTAGCAACTACAGATGTTGTTGTGACAAATCCTGACAGCATGGCAAGGTTTGTTAATGTAACCTGCAGTTTCAAATATATGGCCAACGGGCAGCTGATTACAAGAGTAAATTCATCAGGCTGCATTAATGCTGTTGCTGGTGATACAACAGTTCCTGTTAATATGTATGCCAGCACTCTTGGCGAATGGAACGTAAGCAGCTGCACTGTATATTCGTCTTCATCATCGAACTGCGCCAGCCAGTCGCGCGATAATGTTTCTCTTGACACTGCGAGCTACATGGTGATCCTGCCTAGTACGGTTTTCATTGAGTCTGTTAGCGTGCCTCAGACACCTGTGCTGAACAACTCTCTGGTTAGCATACCGGCTGTTATTAACAACCCTACAAATGATGTTGCTTATGTCACTTTGAACTGCGGAATGACAAAGCCGCAAAACGGCGGCTCGCTGATCGTCACAGACCAAAACGGTGTTGATTCTGGCAGGACGAGTTCGTTCACGCTTGACACCACAACTGACCGCGTCGGCATGTGGAACATAAGTTCCTGCAGTGTTTCGGTCTCACCAGTTCCGGACTTCTCGAACAGCGCGGTTGTTTTTACGCGCAACAATGTGGGCGCATTCAATGTTATCGCCAGAACCAATCTTACAATAACAGACGTAAGCCCGCAGGGTACAGTCCAGAACAACACATTCACCAGTATAAGCGTTTCTATTACAAACCCTTCCAATACGCGTTATGGGCGTGTTTCATGTATTGTAAGAGACCCAATTAATAGAGCTCATGTCAACAACTCTGCTTGCCTGCTGGTAACAAGCAATGCGCAAAGAGTTTTCGCCGTCAACTTTTTCGCAAACAGAACAGGTGAATGGCACATCCCACAATGCTCTGTTTACGGCTCAGCTTATTCTGACTGTTCCCAAGCGTCACTGCATGATACAAAAACTTTTGTTGGCAAGTCGTTTAATTCAACAATTACCTGCACTAATGGCTTGTACAGCGCGACCAATCCGACAACAGGCATATGCCAGGAATTTGGCAACAACTGTAACATACCTGCCGGCTGGATAAATATAACAGCAGGTTCGTGCCCGGCTGGTCCTGGTGTTGTTTACATATCGTCGGTCACTGTTCCAACAAGCGACGTCGTAAATAATTCCAATGTTAACATAGACACACTTGTGGCAAATCCAGTAAATGATGACAGGTTTGGCCAGGTCAGCTGCACTGTCAGAAGCCCGAGCGGCGCGACACAACTTCTTACTTCGTCCTGCCAAGGCATACCCGCAATAAACACGCGAACATACAGAATAACACTCCCTGTGAATACAGTTGGCATTTGGAACGTTACGAGATGCAGTGTCAATGCTTCCACAGATTGTGCCTCGGTAACGCTGCAGCACACCTTCAATGCGAGCAAGACAATAAATGTCATACGCGGCATCAACCTTTCATTTGTTTCATTCTCACTGCCGCCGGACGCAGTGGTTAACAGTGTTGTGCAATTACAGGCTGCTATGAGAAACCCTTCAGACGCAGCGAGATACGCGCGCGTGTTCTGCAGCTTCAGGAATCCGAATAATCTGGATGCGTCAAATACAACAGCATGCCTGCAGGTGGCAGGAACATCCACGTCGACATTTGGAGTAAACATACACACGAATATTGTTGGAACATGGAATGTTCAAACGTGCACATTGCGCGGCTCCCTTGATTCAAGCTGCGCAGAACTTCATGACACTGAATCCAACATAGGAGCGTTCAACATAACTGCTGTATCACCACCGCCGGCGCTTGCAGAACTTTTCATAAGCAACATAAGTGCCAGCTCAGCAGCACAAAATGACAGCCGCGTAAGCGTTCTGGTTTATGGAAGAAACAGCAACCTTGCCAACAGCAGCTATGCTCATGTGGGATGTGATTTCCTGAACCCGCTTGGCGGACTGACAAGGCAAACATCCTCATGCATGCAGGTAACTGCCAATAGCACGGTACGCTTCGGTGTTTCACAGCTGCTTAACATACTTGGAACATGGACTGTACGAAACTGTTTCATAAACGCGTCAAACACGAACAATTGTGCACCTTCAGCACTTAATAATGTTTCAACTGAATCAAGATCAATAACAGTCTCGCTCCCTCCAAACCTTTATATCACAGGTGTCAACGCGCCTGACGCTGATGTTGTAAATAACACGAATGTAAATATAGATATTTTTGTTAACAATCCTCTCAACGACGACAAATATGGCTTTGTAAGCTGCATAATAGAGAACCCTGCTGGCATTAACCAGACCAAAACCACACCATGCTCTTTTGTGCAGAGGGCCAACAACAAGAGATATAATGTTTCTTTATTTGCTGGAGTTGTCGGCTCGTGGAACGTGAGGAACTGTTCTGTTAGATCTTCAGCAAGCGCCAGCTGCGCCAGCTCCTCGGTTGCAGGAGAACTTATAAACGGCGACACATTCAATGTGATACGCGGCTACAACCTTACCCTTTCGTCATTGTCTGTGCCGCAATCTGTTTATGTAAACCTGCCTTTGTACGTGGCATACACGCTGAGAAACCCTTCAACCTCTGACCGGTATGCCCGGGTTACATGCACCATGACAAAGGGAGGACAGAGTGTTGTTAACACGTCATCATGCATGACCATAGGACCTGAGTCATTCATTGATAATAACGCCGTGTTTACGCCTGCTTCAACAGGGACGTGGTCTGTTACTTGCGTGGCTGAACGTTCTTTCGACGCAGGCTGCACTTCTCTCGAGGCGCACGACAGGAATTCAGAAAACTTTAATGTAACGACTCCGCCTGACCTGTTCATACAATCAATAGATGTGCCATCACTTGCACCCAAGGATTACGAAGTCTTTACAACGCTGAGAATAAGGAATCCTGCAATTACAAACGCTTACGGCTTTGTCCAGTGCACGTTCAAAAACAGACTTAATGAAACAACGTACAATAACTCTGACTGCCTTAACATGACTTCTGACACAACCACAGTAAGCATGGGTATCACACCAGCGCTTCGCGGCAACTGGAGTGTTTACAACTGCTATGTGAACGCCACACCACTCACTGATTGCAGCTCGTCAAGGGTGCATAATATCTCGACGACAGAAAAATCGTTTAACGTGTTCGCGCCGGTTCTCTCCTTTGTCGGTAGCATAAATCTTGCGTCTTCAAATCTTATGGTTGGTGATATTGCTGACATAGTTGTTAATGTGAAAAATACAGGAGAACGAGAATATCTTACCTTTGTCAACTGTACTCTTATCAATCCTCTCGGAGTTTCTTATATGCTTACGACAACGCCGCAGACGCTGCAAATAGATGAAACAAGAGACTTCCATCCGCAGCGCCAGGTTGATGTTTCAGGAACATGGAAAGTCGGCATCTGCGGCGCTTACAGCATAAGCAGCCCGCCTAAGCTGGAAGCAAGCAAGACAGTTAACCATAACTTTGACGTGCTGTATGCGGCTTCAACAGACGAGTGCAGCAGCAGCGTTCCATGCCAGGTCGGCTTCACTTGTGAGAGCGGAAAATGCGTAGCTGCCCAGCCGCTTTGCACTGCAAGCAACTGCCCAGGCACAAAACAGGGGTGCTACTGCTCCAATGACCAATGCGTTTCGTGTGGACAGGGCTATACATGCTCACGGGCCAGTTGCGTTCCGGAGACGCCGGTTATCAACACTTGCAGATCAACCAATGATTGCACGTCTGGCAACATATGCGTAAACGGAGTATGCCAGCAAAAACCTGTCGAATGCTACAGCAATAGTGATTGTGGCGTCAATTATGTATGCAGCTCAGGAAGCTGCGTTGTGTCTGTTCAGAAGCCGCTACTGGATGAGAAAATAATATATTTCCTTATAATACTCCTTGCAGTATTAATGGTTCCCATAATTTTATTCATTTATATTAAGCGTGCAATATAACTTAAGTAATGGATTGGTAATGCTATGAAAAGCTCTGTTGAAATGCTCAAGGAAACACTGCGAAAGGGGTATTGTGGTACTACAATATCCTTAGCAGCTAGCAGTATGACGCAAGTAACCAGAAGCGCGAAGCGCTTCGTTCGGTTACGCCATACTGCTCCTGCAGTGTTTCCACTAAACTTTCAACAGAGCTCTAAGAAAGGAATTTCCCTGCCGACAAACATGATAATAGTTGTTGTGATAGCAGCGCTTGTGCTTGTTGCACTCGGCGCGTTTTTTATCACAACATCCGGTAGCAGCATGTCAGATGCCGAAGCCCAGAGAATTTTTGCCAACGGCTGTGTGCAATATTGCAAGCCTGGCCTGTACGACACTTTCACGGCTGCCTTCAGGGCTTCGCAGAACGATCCGAATTTCATTAAGGCGTGCACGAGGTTTGGTTACGGCGATGGGCAGAATGCGAACAGATGTCTTGAAAAGTGCCCTGGCTGCAATGTTATTCTTGACAAGAATGAAAGAGATGCAAACGGTGGGATGGATCGTATTTTTAACACGCTAACTTCAACACCATCATAATTAGTAGGTGATAAATAATGGCAAAAAAATCAAAAAAAGTGAGAAGAACACCAAGAAGAGCGCGCGAGAAATCCATGCTTACACGCGAGGAGTTTTTCCTCAATAAGCACGACGAAGAGAAGGTCCTGCTCTTTGTTACAGGCCTTGTTTTTGGTATGGGACTTGTGGCAACCATAATGGACAAATTCCTTTTCGGCGGGCTTGCGATGCTTGTGGTCGGCCTTGTGCTGCTTCTCTTGGAGCTTAATGTAGAAGAAAAAGTGTATAAAATTTAAAATTTAGATGTTTTTACTTTTCTTATATTTAATTAGAGCTAGACGTTGGTAGGTAAGGGATTATCGTCTGCAGTGTCTGCTCAGGTGTTTTTTTATTGGCAATAATCACATTTCCATAATCAAAGGACACAAGTTTGTGAACGGCTCTGATGCTTTTTTCACCAATACTTCTTCTGCCTTTATCTCTTGATATACAATTACCGACGCTCGCTTTCAATGTGAATATGAAATGACGATAAGGAAGGTTCTTGGTAAGGTGAATTATTTGAGTTTTATGGTAGAAACATCCATCGAAAATTACAATTTTACCACTTTCCAGCTTCTTTATGGCTAGCGGAATCGCCAACTTATTTGCCTTTAGAAATTTTTCTTTTGGTATGCATCGTCCTTTAATTGTGTCTAGCTTATTCTTATGGAGTATAACGTCCATAGAAATGTGACAACCTTTAAGATGCTTTGTTAACCTTTTTGATATTTCCGTCTTGCCTGCACCTGCTGGTCCCCTTATTATGATGTAATAACACATACTTTATTGTAGACTAATTTAGTTTAAAAACCATCGCATCAAAATAAAACTATGACGCAAATAGAAGTTACCTTCCTTGGAACGACGGCAGGCATACCTACTGCTCACAGGAATCACGCTTCTCTCTATCTAAGATATCAAAGTGAGAATGAATTTTGCTATCTCTTTGACTGCGGCGAGGGCACGCAGCGGCAAATATTTGCGAGTGGCCTGAACTTCATGCGCATCAATGAAATTTTTATCAGTCACTGGCACGCTGACCACTTTGCAGGGCTTCTTGGACTCATGGAAACCATGAATTTAGAGAAGAGAACAAAGCCGCTTACCATATTCGGACCTGAAGCGGACCACTTTGTGGATACACTGCTTGACCTTGGATATGCGTCAAAAAAATACGATGTGATAGCGAAGCCGGTGCCTTTTGAAGGCTCGGAAATAACGAAGCTTCTGGAGACTGATGAATTTATGATCTGCTCCATACCAGCGAAGCATGGTATACCAGCTGTCGCTTACGCTTTCATTGAAAAGGACAGGATCAAGATTGACAAGGGAAAGGCAAAACAAATTGGCCTGCCGGAGAAGGGTCCTATATTCAAAAAAATAAAAGAGCATGGCAGCGTAGTTTTTCAGGGACACAAGATTGACATAAATGACATAGCTCTTGTGGAGAAAGGTAAGAGATTTGTTTATTCAGGTGACACAATGCCGTGCAAAAACCTTGTGACCATATCACAGGGCGCAGACCTGCTGGTTCACGACTCAACTTTTTTCATGGAAGACGTCTTTGACAAGCAATACAGGCACACAACTTTTGAGGATGTCCTGAAGCTGATAGAGGAGGCACATGTGAAGGAAGCTGTCCTCACCCATATAAGCCGCAGATACCAGAATGTGGAAAAACTAAAGGAGAAAATAAAAGACTATCCGAACGTGAAAGTTGCCAAGGATTTCATGAAGATTGAGATCAAGTAAGTAAAGTGAACGCTTCAGTCGAGTTGCTGTGATTTTATTTGTGTTGTCGTCGTATCTAATAACCTTTTGACAAGCACTAACTTTTTCATTACCCATTCTTTTTATACAAGGCAACGTAATTGTAATTATGCGGCTTAAGCAAAGCATAGGACAGAAGACTCTTCTCATGCTTATCCTCAATGCGATACTCGGCACTGGCATATTCTTTCTGCCGGCTATCGGCGCGGCTTACTCAGGAAGCAGTTCGCTTCTCGCATGGGTTATTATGTCGCTTGTTGCCATAATAATTTCCGTTTATTTTGCAGAGCTTGTTTCAATGTATCCCAAGTCCGGCGGCGCTTACGAATTTGTCAAGAACGCTTTTGGCAAGTCCACAGGATTTGTTTTCGGCTGGCTGTCGTGGATTGTCGCAAACCTGACCATATCCATGCTCATAGTAGGCTCCATGCTTTACTTGTTTCCATTCCAGGGAATCTTGTTCAGCATATCAGCGGCGCTGTTTTTTGTCCTTCTTTTCAACTTCATCAGCTACCGCGGCATAGACTGGTCGTCGAAACTACTCCTGTTTTTCGGGGTAATGACCGTCACCGCGTTGCTTGCACTCGTAATCCCAGGACTGGCCACTGTAAATACCGGAAATTTCGCGTTAATTTTTTCAGTGCCGCTTCCACTACTACTCCTTACCGTATATTTCATTGCGGAAACTTTTTTCGGCTGGGAAACAACCACATACCTCTCGGGGGAAATAAAAAATGCGAGAAAAGTCCTGCCAAAAATGCTCGTGATTGGTACAGTTCTGATAGCATTGATAAGCATACTGGTTATTTTCGTCTCGCTCGGTAATATCGATGCGCAGACCTTTTCAGCTCAGGAAGCTCCTCTGGCTTTCCTTGCCGAAACGCTCTTCGGAAACGATATCGGAAAAGTTTTTGCCATCATAATATTCATCCCGCTGATAGGCACGGCCGCGTCATGGATCGTGTCGTCGCCGCGCCTGCTTTTTGCAATGTCGCGCGACAAACTTCTCGTCAAACGCTTTTCTCGGATACACAAGAAATACAAGACGCCGAGCTCTGCAATCATTTTTCAGACTTTCGTGACAAGCATCATAACCCTGCTTGCATTTGGCAACTATTTTTTCCTTCTTTCGCTTCTCATACCACTTGTTGTAGTCATGTATTCGATTGTCATGCTTTCCGTGGTAAAGCTCAGGATTGAAAAGCCGAATATCAAACGCTACTTCAACGCGCCTTTCCCGAAGATAGGTCCTCTTCTTGTCGTAGCTTTCAACATTATGCTGCTTTATTTTTGGATTACTGAAGTCACAGGGGCGGCATATATTTTTGCGATGGGCATATTTCTTATTTTACTTGGCTTGCCCCTCTACATCGCGATAAGGCTGAGCGTTGACAAGCAGTTCACGGAAAGATTCTACGACAGGATAGCCTTCTTCTGGGACAAAACTTTCCGCATATGGTACACAGAGAAGGAGGCGGAAAAAATACTCAAGCATCTCCGGTTGAAAAATTATCATGTTGTTCTGGACTTTGGTTGCGGCTCTGGCAACACCACACTGGCTGTTTCACAGCAGGTCAAAAACGGCACGGTTGTTGCCGTTGACCTTAGTCAGAAACAGCTGGAACATGCTGTAAAAAAAGTAAAGAAGCTAAGACTCACGAACGTTATTTTTGTGAAAGGCACGATAAAGATACCAAGAAAATCCTTCCATGCTGTTACAGTTGTCGGCGTGTTGGAACACCTTGACAGACCGCAGCATTATGTATCGCGTTTGATGGATTCCCTGAAGAAGGGCGGCAGGTTTTATTTCATTTCCTTTGGAAAATGCTTTGGAATACCCGGACCTGAGTTCCTCGAAAGCGACGAGAAGATAAAAAAACTATTTGGACGTAACGTTGAAATTCATATCTCACGAAAGAAAAAACGCTTTGTTGAGTATGTCAATATCTATGGCATGAAACGGTAAGTAAGGCAAAGCCTGAGGCGATTAATTTTTGCTTTTGTGTAAAATAGAACACGTCTATGTACTTACTTTACTTACTTCTTCTTTTCCGGCGCCTTGAAAATATTTCCCAGCTGCTTTGCGCCCTGATTAATCATCTGTCTGCCTCTTTCGGCGCCCTGTTGCAAGTCTTGCTGGGCGCGTTGCAAGTTTTCCTGACCTCTTTGTTCTATGGCCTGGCGTTGTTGTTGTGCTTGTATGTCTCTTATTTGCTGTTGCGTTGCGCCTGGATAAATATTTCCTCGATACTGCGACGTTCCGTCAGGATTTTTATGTGTGGTGCCTATTTCTTCGGAATAACCCTGATGTGTGCGAAGCTTGTCTTCTGTGATCGCATTGCTGCGATATTTTAAATCTGTCCATTCTCGTAATGTCGGGTTTCTTCCTGTTGCGTTCCTGTACGCACTTACATACCCGCTTTCCTGTTCCATTCTGTCTATTCGGGCTACGAACTGTGATTCGCTGTCCATGCCCAAGTCTTTTGCAACACTTTTGGCTGCGGCTGATGCTCCAATGAGAAACCATCCCTTTGGATTTGAAGTGTCAAAAAATAATCTGTCGTATGCATGACTTAGCGTAGCATGTTCGAATCCTGCTGGGTCATTCGCATAGGCGTCTAAGAAACGCGTACCATTTTCTCTATCGTATAGTCTAAGCATCTCTCTGTACTCGCTGCCGCCTAGCAGATATACGCCTTGCGGTGCCTGGAACTGCATAAATGTCAGCAGAGCGTTGTGAGTTCCTATATCACCCTCGATATTTTTCAAGTACATACTCATCATGCCGGGATTTGACATATCTCCAAATAATTCTTCTATGGCTCTAGACATTGTTACTATGTCAGTCTGATTCATGAGTCTGGCGGAATCTGAGTATTTTTGCCCATTATATGCATATCTTATGTTGTATTTCGCACCTTTGCCCCATGTCGCACCTCTTTCTGTAAAAACATTTAGATACCCATTCGTGGATAAATCGGAAACACGTATTATGTTATCGTGGAGTATTTCCTGTCCTTCTGGAGAGAAAACAAATGAAAACGCGCCGTTATTGACTCTTACCAGAGTTTCGTTTCTGCCATCCTCATTCAGATCCAGTGCAAATGCTTCTGCGCCGCTTTCATATGCAGGATGTATGAGTCCTGACTGCAGTGGAATAGATGTAAGTGCTGGTTCCCTGCTTCTTTCAAATTCATTGTACCATGATGCACGCTGTTTTTCATATTCTTCGAATGCCGGTAATCTGCTATTTTTTGGTTGTTCTACTTGTACAGTTTGTGGTTGTGCTACAGGCGCAGAGCTGTATATCTGCTGAGTGGGCGTATAATTGTTGCTTGTATTATTTGCACGTACTCCTAAAAAGAACATTAAACCCAGGCATGCGAGAGCAGCCGCGCCTATATAGACTCCCATGAATCCAGAATTATCATTAGCTTGATATGAAACTTTTGTAACACGAGAGTCATGCGGCGCTGCTACGGGCTCGTATTTTTCAGCTACGGCTCCTGACGGCGTGTATGAAGTGTTGCCTGATGCTCTGGTGCTATCAGAACTTTCATATGATGCTTTAGCTTCCGCTGATTCGCCAAGATATGCAGTTCTGAATGCTTCATCGTACTCATCCCCGACCGGTTCCTCTCTTGGTTTGTATCTAAAATCCTTGGCTGCATACGTTTTGCTATCTGTATTTTCATCCGATGCCTTGTCCCCCGGCAGGTTGTATACAAAACTTGTGGTTGTAGATCTTCTGTCAGTGACTTTGAACGGCTTTTCATCGCTTACCATATTTAATATGGTTAATTAAAACTATTTTAAGTTAAGCCTTTTTTTGCACCCATGAAAAGCAATTTAAAGTATCATGCGTTAGGATAAAGTGAGTTATATGACTGGTGGACAACTTTGGAAAATCATGCCAGAGAGTAATGGACGCTCTATCTAGCTCTGCTTCTACACAGCGCGACATCGCGAATGCTACCGGACTTTCTGAGAGAACTGTAAAATATTTACTAAAATCACTGGTCTCAAAGAATATTGTTTCTGTTCAATACACTTTCTCTGATATGAGACGGAAGACATACACGAGGAGGGATTCTAACTTGGTTGCCGAGAAGTTCCCTTTTGCAAGATGGGAATGAGAGACGACCAATAGAAAGGCATTTATAGTTGCTGTTATAATGATTATATATGATTACAAAATATACTACGGTGAGATTAGAAAAAGAAACCGTAAAAATGTTGCAAGAAGTTGGCAAAAAGAAAGAAACTTATGATGAAATAATCAAGAGGCTTATGAAAAATGCAAACAACGTATAAATTCAGGCTCTATCCAACAGGGGAGCAAGAGCAAAAGTTACTATGGACTCTCAATAAATGCAGGTATGTTTATAACTTTTTACTCAGTGAAATGAATCAACAAAAAGTCATTGACAAGGCGCAATTACAGGAAATGATAGTTGACCTAAAAAGAATAGAGCCTGACTTGAAAAATGTTCATTCAAAGGTTCTGCAATACGAAAACTACCGCTTATTCTCAAACCTTCGTGCATTATCACAAACAAAGAAAATGGGTAGAAAGGTTGGAAGCATGAGATTCAAAGGCAAAAATTGGTTCAAAACTTTCTCCTACAACCAGAGCGGGTTTGCCGTCATGCAGAACCGGACAAGATATGACAAATTATGGCTGTCAAAAATAGGAGAGATTCCTTTCATTATGCACAGGGATATAGAAGGAAAGATAAAACAAATCACAATAAAGCACCACCCTTCTGGAAAGTGGTACGCTTCAATAATCGCTGAAACTAAAACTGAAATTCCCGAAACAAAGAATAAAGAGAAAGTCGGTTTGGATTTAGGAACAATGAACTATGTCTATGACAGCGATGGCAATCATTCCGACAATCCCAAGCATCTTGACAAGTCTCTGGGAAAATTACAAAAAGGGCAAAGAAGATTATCAAGAAAAAGGAAAGGATCACAAAACAGAAATAAACAAAGGATTTCTGTGGCACGGGTACATGAAAAAATAATAAATCAAAGAGATGATTTTCTGCACAAACTCTCTCGGTATTATGTTGACAAGTACGGCTTCATAGCAGTAGAAGACTTGCAGATAAAAAATATGGTAAGAAATTGCCATCTGGCAAAATCAATTTCAGATGCGTCATGGTCAAAGTTCATCCAGATGCTCGAATTCAAGGCTGAGAGAGCTGGTGTTCGAGTGGTGAAGGTTGAGCCAAGAGGAACAACACAAATTTGTTCAAGTTGCGGAATTAAAGTCCACAAAGAATTATGGAACAGGACGCATAAATGCACTTGTGGTCTGGAAATAAACAGGGATTACAATTCCGCAATGAATATACTAAAAAGAGCATTAGGGCAGGAATTGTCCAAATCTACGCCTGTGGAGATTGAGCCACTACTCAGCAATGAGCAAGTTTGGTCAGAGAAGCAGGAAACCCCTTGCGAAAGCTATGGGTAGTTCACATAAGAGAATGCTAATAGTAACTAGGTGATTATAATCGATAAAATGATTGTCACGCCTTGGGAAGTCTCGGGGCATGTTGACTATGAGAAGCTCATAATGGAATTTGGCACGAGCCACATAACTAAAGGACTGCTCGAGCGGATAGAAAAGGCAGCCGGCGAGACTCATTTCATGCTTGACAGAAAAGTATTCTTTTCTCATCGTGACCTTGATTGGCTGCTGGACAAATACGAGAAGGGTGAGGAGTTTGTGCTTTACACAGGTCGCGGACCTTCTGGTGACACGCATCTGGGCCACCTGCTGCCGTGGGTTTTCACCAAATGGCTTCAGGATAAGTTTGACGTAGAGCTCTATTTTCAGATAACCGATGACGAGAAGTTTGTTGTCAAGGAGAACATGGAGCTGTCAGAAACAACAAGGCTGGGCTATGACAATGCGCTGGATGTTATTGCGCTGGGCTTTGACCCAGATAAAACATTCATATTCGTTGATACAGATTACATAAAATCGCTTTACAAGATTGCGTTGCGCGTGGCTAAGCATACAACATTTTCAACGGCCAAAGCTGTCTTCGGACTAGACAACAGCACCAATATCGGCATGTCCTTCTGGCCAGCAGTACAGGCAGCGCCATGCTTTTTGCCTTCTGTCCTGAAATACAGGAATGTTCCGGTGCTTATACCCGCTGCTATTGACCAGGATCCCTACTGGCGCATCACCCGCGACGTAGCGCCTAAGCTTGGCTACTACAAGCCCGCTGCGATCCATAGTACGTTTCTTCCTGGTTTGCAGGGGCCTGAAAGCAAGATGTCTTCGAGCAAGCCAGAGACAACTATATTCACTACTGACACGCCTGAGGACGTGAAGAAGAAAATAACCCGCGCGTTCAGCGGTGGCGGGGCTACAATAAAGGAACATAAAGAAAAGGGCGGCAATCCTGACATAGATGTGGCGTGCCAGTATCTTTACCAGATGTTCGAGCCAGACAGCAATAAGATAAAAGAATTATTTGACGGCTACAGAAGCGGCGCTGTCAGCACTGGTGATGTCAAAGCACTGCTCATAAAAAAGGTCACGGATTTCCTGACAGAACACCAGAAAAAGAGAGAGCAGGCAAAAAAGAAGCTTGATAAATTTATACTAAAAGACTGATTCCTACAGACGTTTGACTGAAACAACCGATAGGCTTCATAAATAACCTTAAATAAGTATATTTACTTATTATACTTAGGTGATATAATGACTAATATGACATTAGCCGTTCCAGACGAACTTTATGTAATTATGAAAAAGCACAGGGAAATAAAATGGAGCGAGGTTGCCAGACAGGCTTTATGGGACAAGGCGAAAAAGTTAGAAATAGGTGACCGGAAAAGACATAGAAAAGATAAACCATAAAATGAAATACAAAATATCAAAAAACATGAGATAGTTAGATAAGGTGATTAAAATCAAAAAGATAGAAATTGCTAATGAAGATCTTATTGATTTGTATAATAAAGGGTTAAGTTCAATTAAGATAGCCAAGAAATATAATTGCTCAAAAAGAACCATATTAATTAAATTACACAAAATTGGAATTGACCTAAGAGATCCTGGATGCTTAAAGGTTCGACCTTTCAAAGAAGAACTAGAAAAATTATATTTAGATAAAAATTTACCTACAAGAAAGGTTGCTGAGATATGTCAATGCAGTAGGTCAACAGTTCATAGAAAATTAAAGATGTATGATATCGAGAGACGTGGTTTGGCGGATGCAGAAATAAAATATCCTAGGAAATCTTTTAACGGAAGTTTAGAAGAAAAATCTTATCTAGTTGGCTTTTCTCTAGGTGACTTAAGAGCAAGAAAAATTTGGAAAAATGGAAAAACTATAAACATTGCGGGCGGAAGCACACAAATAAATCAAATTGAATTATTCGTTTCACTTTTCTCCAAATATGGTCGAGTTTGGCATAAGCAAACAAAGAGCGGTAGATATAACGCAGAAGCTTTTTTGGATATGTCTTTTGAATTTTTTCTTGAGAGAAAGAAAAATTTAAAATGGATAAGTAAAAATCCGAGTTATTTTCTGGCATTTCTGGCTGGATTTACAGATGCCGAAGGGTCTATATTTTTGTCTAATAGACAAGCAGTTTATAGTATAGGAAATTATGATTTAGAAATTTTGATTTTTATACAGAAAAATCTAGAAAAATATTATGGAATCGAGTCAAAAATATATTTAGATAAAAAAATACGTATAACATCTGATGGGTATGAACGTAATAGTTTTTATAAAATTCTGAGAATTCAGAGAAGCCGTTCTTTAGTTAGTCTATTTGAACTTCTTGAAAATAATATAAAACATCCAAAAAGATTAAACCAACTTTATTTAGCTAGAGAGAACCTAAAAACGAGGGGATTAATTTCAAAGAAAATAGAGTAACTATAACATCAGCTTTGCCATATGTGAACGGTGTAAAACATTTAGGCAATATAGCAGGATCCTTATTACCTGCGGATATTTTTCATAGATTTCTAGATATTTTCGGCATCGATAATATTTTCATTTGCGGAACAGATGAACACGGAACTGCTGTTGAAATATCCGCGGCCGATGAGGGACTCACACCCGAAAATTATTCTGATAAATATTATGAAATTCAAAAATCTATATATGAGAAATGGAATTTTGATTTCTCTTTCTTTGGACGTACATCATCAGAGAATAATCATAAACTGACACAGGAGATATTCCTTGCTTCTTATGAAAATGGATACATCATAGAGAAAACGCTTACTATACCACACTGCACTAACTGTAAAAGATTTCTTCCTGACAGATATACACTAGGTGTTTGTCCTGCTTGTGATTATGCAGGCGCAAAGGGCGACCAGTGCGAAAAGTGTGGACGTTTGCTGGATCCGACGGAGTTGCTGCATCCGCGCTGTGCTGTCTGTGGTCATGCGACTATTGAGTTCAAGGATGAGAAGCACCTTTTTCTGGACTTTACGGCGCTGCAGGAAAAACTTCATAAATGGATTGAAGGACAATCATGGCCGGACAACACAAAGAATTTTGCACTGGGCTGGATAAAGGAAGGACTTAATCCCCGATGCGTAACGCGTAACCTGAAATGGGGTGTGCGTGTGCCTCTTAAAAAATATGATAATCTTGTATTTTACTGCTGGTACAACGCACCGATAGGTTATATTTCCATTACAAAAGATGCGTATGAACAAGGAAAAATCAAAAAGGACTGGAAGAGCTACTGGACTGATTCTAATATTTATCATTTCATTGGCAAGGACAACGTTCCGTTCCATACCATATTCTGGCCTGGCACGCTCATCGCTGCCCATGACCTCAAATATCAGCTGCCTCACTATGTGGCAGGCTATGAGTATCTTAACTGGGAAGGCGAAAAATTCTCCACGTCACGCGGCATTGGTCTCTTTAGCGATGAAGCGCTTGATTTGTTTCCGGCGGATTACTGGCGTTTTTACCTTGCTTCCATATTGCCTGAGAGCAAGGACAGCAACTTTGACTGGACAGATTTCCAGAACCGCGTCAACAGCGAACTAATAGATAATTACGGCAACCTGTTTTACCGCGCGACCTATTTCATAGAAAAGAATTTTGAAGGACGCGTGCCTTTGGCACATCTGGGTGAAAAGGAAAGGGAGCTTCAGTGGCATCTTGAGAAAACAATAAATAAAGTAAAAGAACTCATTGAAGATGTTAAGCTCAGAGAAGCACTTCGTGAGATTCTTTCCCTGGCATCAGCAACGAACAAATATTTTCAGGATCAGAAGCCGTGGGCTAGCGACGATGCAGCTACCACGCTCTATACGACTGTTAATATTCTACAGCCACTTTCCATCTTACTCAGCCCTTACATACCTGACGCCGCAGACAGGGCGCTGAAATGTCTCAATGCGAAGAAGGAGCTTTCCTCCAGATTTTCCCTGGAACCGGGACACGAAATAAAGGCAGAAATTCTTTTCAAGAAGATTGACAGTATAGAAAAGGTAAAGAAGTATAAAACCAAATACATCAAAAAGGACTTGGCGGAAAAAACAAGTAAGTTGGAAGCAAAGGGCGCTGTTAAGGCGAATAAGAGCATAGGCAAAGAAAGTTCTGCCCTAACTAATCCTGACGCCTTAGCTATGGTAAATAATATGATGTCATTCAAGGAATTTGAAAAAGTTGACCTGCGAGTTGCTACGATAACGTCTGTAGAGGACCATCCCAACGCAGACAAACTCTATATTCTTCAGATAGACCTGGGAAGCGAGCAGCGGCAGTTGGTTGCTGGATTGCGACTCAAATACACAAAAGAACAGCTCAGGGGCAAACAGATAATTGTTGTAACAAATTTAGAGCCGCGCGAGTTGCGGGGGACGCGTAGCGAGGGCATGCTGCTGGCGGCAGAAGACGGCACTATATTACAGCCACTTGCCAAGGTTCCCAATGGCTCGAAGATCATGTAATAAGCCCTTTCAGCTCTTTTCAAAAAAGAGCTGGCAGAAAATAAGGCTTGCGGAAAAGAAACATAACTTTCTAAAAACCCGGCGGAAAATAATTTTTCATACAATAGCTGGATAAGCTTTTTAAGAGCAGACACCACTAATTATGTATGGCATATGACTTTTACCGGCAGCTCGGCACCGGCGTGTCAAGCCTGACTTTTGGCGCGGCATTATCTATATTTGTTTATGCTGTCGCTTCTGGAATTGTATCGGGACTTCAGGCATGGTTGCTGTTCGGCTCCTCGTTTCTGCTCATGCTGAGATTCTGGTGGAGATATAACGAGCTTTTTGTCCAGCACATACCATCCAATACGTTTTTGCATTTTTTATTTGATTTTGCCATAGCGTTCTTTGCAATACTTGCTGTGCTTTTTGTTGGCTCTATCCAGACATGGGCGCTTCTCGGAGCCCTGGCTATGATATCCAGCGCTATAAGATGCGGACTTTCCTGGGCCAGCCAAAAAGCTAACAGAGAATTGAAGAAAACCCTTATCGGCGCAATAGGAATGATGGTAATAATGGGCATAATGTATGTGGCTGCGCCTGTTGTCAGCCATCTGACTCTGGCAGCTGTGATATTTGTTATAGTTCTGATTTTTGTTGCTTATTCTTCGCGCAGGAAATAAAAAAGAGTCATGTCAATAAATTTTTGATGTATGAACTAACATCTTGATTCTTTGAATTTTACAGTATCTGGCATCGAATGCGTATTTTACAGTGTTATACAGATTTTTCTAGTTCAATGAATTCTTCTCTTGATATTTCTGCGTCACGAAGTATCTTGAGCACAATTCCAATGCTCACATCTTTTCCCGGATGAACCGGTACCGTAACAAGTGTGCCTTTAGGATTTTCATTTGTACATGGCTGCTTCTTTGACGCACTATTTAGAAACCTTTCATTGAAAGAACTTTTATCATCTTCTTTCCAGAAACAGAAGACAGTCTCATCCCTCTACCTCTATTTTTTGCACGCCTATGAATTCGTTTTGGGATGCCTCTTGTTCCTCAAGACACATCTCTATTACTTCCTTTATGTTTTTCATAGCTTCCTCTACTGTTTTGCCCTGGGTATAGCATCCTTTAAGGCTTGGCACTTCGGCTATGAAGAATCCGTCTTCACACTTTTCTATGACAACTGTGAAATTATAAATTTTCTTTTTCATGCTTAAGATATAATCCACAGAGTTTATAAGGATTGTGCAATATTTTGGCTAAGACTAATATATTTTAATGCACTTTTTTCTCTTTCACGCTAAATTAAACTTAATATATGAAGAAAGCCAAATATGCTAAGACGAAAGTAAGGCAAGGACGCTAGTGCATATACGTAGCTTTACTTAGGAAAGGTTGTAACATGAAGTGCCTATACTGCAAAACACTTCTTTTCAACACCTGCGGTGCTCGAAAATGAAAAAATTCATAGTTCTAGTTATCTGCGCATTGATCGGAATGCTGAGCATACCGCATGTCAGTTTGTGGAATTTCTCTGTTGGGAGCGAGACGGTGAACGCGGCGACGACACAGAAGACTTATCCATCTAATTCTCCTGTTGTTGGAAGTGTGTGTGGCGTGGCTGGAAAAGATAAATGTTTATCCAGCAATGGCCAGTTTAGACTTGGTTATTGTCAAGTTCCTCAATGGAAAATTTATATTCCTCTTCCAGACGAAAGTTATGATAGTTGTTTAAATCGTTGTAACCCGCGGTATGATTGCATAGAACCTTATATTGAATTAACAGCACCAATAAGCGAAACAGTCCCACGAGGAACGGTCCCATTAATAAAATCAGTGACCAATTATCCAGCTAGTGAAATATCTTCTCATAACATAGAAGTTAACCCCGGAAATAATGGATGGACTACGATAACATGCTCTAGTAGAGCAGTTTGTGAACATAGTAATGCATATACGAATTTAATTGATGGTACTACTGTTCAGTTTTATTCTGAAATCAGTTTGAATGATGGAACGTATATAAGGAACCCGAAGACAGGTGAATATACTTACACGCTTTCTTCAGGAACGACATGCACAACACCTTCGCAATGCACAACTCCTCCCGCAAATGAATGTAATGGCAATGTACGAACATACTACACATCACCTGGCACGTGCACTGGCGGCAGTTGCACTTATTCACCACAAA
The DNA here is from genome assembly GCA_013331845.1 of Candidatus Aenigmatarchaeota archaeon. Lineage (GTDB taxonomy): Archaea > Aenigmatarchaeota > Aenigmatarchaeia > GW2011-AR5 > GW2011-AR5 > GW2011-AR5 > GW2011-AR5 sp10154u. The sequence continues at coordinate 32,008 of DUFR01000025.1, forward strand.
CAGAAACATGTACAACCGGCTGCACTCTGAGTGCGTGTGTAGGTGGTGCAACGCCCGCCCCGTCGCCAGGCACTGGACTAACATTTAATCCGGCGTCTCCTATAACGGTTGCTGTCGGTGAGACATCGAGCGCAGTAACAGTTACGGGCGCGACAGGCGCGATTTCTACTGATTCGTTAACGCCTTCCGGCAAAGTAACTGTGAGTTACTCAGTCACATCGTTTACTGTTAGAGGAGATGCAGCAGGCACGGCTTCGCTCGTGATAAAAGATTCCTCTAACAAAAAGACGTCGCCTATTACAATTACTGTCAACCCTGCTGGCGGCGGCGCGCCAGGAGGATGGGGTGTACAAATAAATCCAGCTAAGCCATCTGCAGGTCAGCAATTTACCATAACTTTTAGTATTCCGTCAACTTCTGTAACTTCGTTATTATACCAAATAACAGGAGGACCAACTTCTGTGTCTATTGGAACTGCCTCAGGATGTCTTTTAAATTCAAATAATGGAATGTCATGCACAGCTTATATTGGCGCGCTTTCTGCTGGTACATACACCATTAGTAATGTCAATTATAAAGAAGGTAATAATATTCTAAAATTTTTTCAATTAAGTCCTAATCCCTATTCTTTCGAGGTTACTGCATCAGGCACGCCAGGAACAAGCACAAACCGGTGCTGTGTTTATCTTCGCGGAAGCGAGTATGAATATAAAAACGACCAGACAGAAGCCAAATGTGATGAAGAAGGCGGCTCATGGAAAACCACGAGTTGTACCAACGCCGGTAAAGAACAATGCAATGATTACTGCCGATTGAACCAGTTCGGCACCAGCGGCACCTGTTCGCTCAGTCCTGGAACGCAATCAAGGACTGACAAAGTCTGCTATGGCAATGAAAAATGTGTGTGTCAGGGCACTGCACAACAGGACGCTGCGAATGTGCCTTGCGCATCAGCGTGCTACACGGCCAGCGGTGTTACAGGCTATCTGTCGCCTGCCTACAGCACTACTGCATCATCGTTTCCTATAGGGCAGTGCACTGATAATCCACAAGCTCTTTACATGGCAATTGGCGTTGCCTCGGCTGTTGCCACGAGCGGTGCGTCATCTTCACGCCAACCTATTTCAATTGGTAATCCCGGGCAGCATGGGTGCGGCTTGGCTGAGACGTGCTGGTGCACATTTGTAAATACCGCTTCTTTTACAGCTAACACGCAAACAGCAGCGACCCTTCCTGGAACACAGACCGCAGGTACATGGACTCATCCAAATGACATTACAGCCAGCGCGCCACGCGCAACGCCAAATGATCATGATTGCAGTGCAGCATCGAATGCGACAATAACAGCGTCGCTCGGCATTGCTGGCACAACGCAGACGAGTGGCACTTCATCAACAACAGTGTCGCGGCTGATACAGGCAGGCGAAACTGTGACGATAACAGGAAATGTCGCAAAGTTGTCAGACACATGCAATGGCTACAACTATACCTGCACAACGATGCAGCAGCTTGGGTGCGAATTACATAACCGTGTTTTGTGGAATTCACTTAGTTACAAGGACTGTCCTGCAGGCACCACATTGATTCCAGGTTCAGCACAAGGCGATGGCATAACACCAAACTGGAGACTGATAGCTGCTGCAGTAATTATCGCAGTGACATGGGGGGCGGCCGCGGCAGCAGCCGGGCCTTTAACTTCCGCTTTTTATACTGGTCAGACGGTTCAGGGTGCAGTATTTACTGGAGCTGTTTCAAGTGCAGTAGGTGCAGCAATTAATGGTGCAAATTGCGGCGGAAACAACGCAAATGCAGGTACTGGCGTGGCTAATACAATAAACCAACAATGGCAGGTGGCAGCAGCTCAGGCGGCACGATCAGCAGCAGCGCAAGCAGCAGGAGATGCAGCAGCTCAGGCAGCAGCAACCGCAGCAATAAAAGCAGCTGCAGTACAAGGGGCGTCACAAGCAGCTGTAGAAGCAGCAGCAGCGCAAGCAGCGCAAGCAGCAATACAGACAGGAGCATCGTCAGCAGCAGTGCAGGCAGTAGCAAACGCAGCAGCTACAGAAGCATTAAAATCAAGTGCAACAGAAGCAACTGTAAACGCAGCAGCTCAGACAGCAGCAAAAGGATCGTCAACAGCATTTAGTCCATATGCAGGATTTGCTGGCATTGGAACTTCTCTTGCATTAAATGCATTGCCAACATGTCCTACACAAGATGAAATTATCGGTTGTTTCTCGGTGTGCGGCAAGACCTATAATACAGCGGTGGCTGCGTCACCGCTTTGCAATCAGGGCGGGCCTGTCATTGGATTCACCGCCGCGACATATCCTTGCGCCACTGGAACCTGCGGCGCATATGCCAGCAAGCGCGTCAAGATAGATATACGGGGCCCGGATGGACTAACAGCCATAGAAGATTATGTTACAACAGATTCGCTGGGAGATTTCAGCTACACATTCCAGGCGCCGGCTGCTGATGGAGAGTTCACTGCAATCGTCAGCGTGCCGAGGGATTAAGGCGAAGAGAAATGGCGATTCAAAAAATTAAAGGGAAAAGTATGGGTACAGTAGGATTAGGAATATTACTGATAACCCTAACCTTTGCATTATCTTTAGTTCTTTTATCATCAGAAACCTTGGCTTCGCTGACGTTCACAGGCCGCGACTGCAATGGCAACAGCATCTGCGACGTGATGACTTCTTGTAACAGCGGCGGGTGCACTAACAGCTATGAGAACTGCCAGTCCTGTGGATATACGACAAAAGTATGCCCTAATGGCATTGCAACTGCACCCAAAACTTGTAGCAAGCTTTCTGGTTCGCCACAGTGCATGACGGTGACGCCTGTCTGCACCGGCAGCCAGAACACAACAACAGACCCCTATGTTATGCTTACCTTCAACGTCTTTACCAGAAAGAACCTGATTGTCAACGTCACGCCTGCAACCCAGCCAGGGCTTGCCGGTTCCACACTTAACTATGTTATAGGACTGAGAAACAATAACCCGAAGACGCTTGTCTTCCAGATAAACAGCCAGATACCGGCAAACTGGCAGATAAACATACCTGCCCAGACGTCATTGAGCGAAAACAGCGCAAGGGAAATACCTTTCCGCGTCACCTCTAACGTGTCAGCAAGCGACGCAGCATATCCTATAATTATAGGTTTGTTCAACACAGAGCTTAATCTGTACGGCACGGTTACAGCTGAATATGTTGTCGCTTCCCGCGGCGCACCTTCCATTTCTTCCAACCCAAGGAGTCAGGAGGGCTATCCTGGGGCAGCTTTAATGTATAATGTTTCTGTTACAAATAACGATCCCATTGGCTTTGATGCAAGCTCTGTATCACTTAGGGCAAACTCTCCTGGCGGTTTTAATTCTGTCTTTACTCCTAACAACATCAGGCTTGCACCTAGAGCGACAGGCTATGTAAGGCTGGATGTCACGTCACCGATGAACGCTACAGAGCAGACATACTCAATAACACTTAACGCAACGTCCAACAGCCTCTCTTCAAGCGAGTTAATAGAGTACAAAATTAATTTCTGCGGCAATACTGTTTGTGAAGTGGGTGAGGAAGGCAGCTGCTTGAAGGATTGCCCGAATGACCCGTACATTAATTGCAACGGCCGCTGCGAACGCGAGCTTGATGATGGATTGAACTTCGCAGCAACGGTCAGCGTGCCTTTCAACCAATTCATAATTTGCGGCAGGAACGCGACAATATCCGGGTGCCTACAGGCTGCCAGGTCGACGGTTAATGTGTCGAACACGTGCGGCATCGGAAGGCAGTGCATATGTAAATCCTCACAACCTAGCTGTGATGCGCGGTGTGTTGACTCGACAGGGGTTTATTATTTACTTGCTAATGGCACGACAAACGTGAGGAGCATTGCAAACTACAGCTTTGCCTGCCCTTTTGTCAACCTTCCGGAAATAGTTGCACTGCGTGATAATTTCACTGCAGCCAAAGCACAATATGAGATGGCGCGAAGTGCGCTCCTTGAGACGACCAGGAACATGACTGCACAAGGACGCTCTGGAATCCAGCCGTGCATTGACGCACTTTCTTCCATGACAACTAATCTTGGTGACGTTATTAGATACTTCAATGATGTCATAGCGTGGCCTGGAAAGCTCAACACAACAGCTGCGCGCGGCCGGGCGGTTACAACAAGAACAACCATAGAGGGCATTTACAATACCTATTGCCGCGGCGCTTCTGGCTTATTGCAGGTGGATACCATAGCAGCAGGGCCGGTTGAAAAGGGTACTACAGGAAGTTTGGATGTAACTATTCGCAATATTGGCAACATAGGATACTATGGATATCCCCAGTGCGACCTGACAGGCGCGGCTGGCGAAAGAACAAGCGTGAACGGCTCATGCACTGCCATAGGCGGGCAGCAGTTCCAGACATTCAACTTTGATTTCAATGCTACAACAGCAGGCAGATGGGCCAGCCGCTGTAGAGCCCTTGGTACGCTTTCATCAGACTGCGTAAATGCTTCTTTGCACCATGAACTCACTGGCCAGTTCAATGTTTCAACGCGGGACACCTATGTTGTTGATGTTTCTGGCGCATGCAACCAGACATTAAATTGCTCGGTGCGCACATCGCAGCCCGGATGCGGAGGGTGTAGTATTTCAGGCCAGGAATGCACCAGTGTAGACAGTGTTAACAACACTGATTTGTTTGATTGTCCCAGAGCATCTTACGGCACATTCAATCTGACGGGCTATGTCCTTGATAATAATCGCTGCAAACCTGTTGCGCCTGTAGAAAAAAGTGCTTCAGTTCGATGCGCCGGCTGTGGTGACAACGTAATTGATTCTGGCGAACAATGCGAACTGCCTTATACTGATAACAACGCCAAATGCACACAGTCAAGGAATACATGCGAAAACAAGATTTACGGACTTCGCGATGCGTTGGGCTTTTGTGATATCGGATGTGGCTGCACATATGACCAGTATCAATTCAGCTGCACAAGAGGCCAGTGCGGTGCCCTGTGTGCTGACGGCGAAACGCGCACAGTTATATTAAATACGACATTAGGAAGCTGTTCCTGTACTCAACAGTGCGGCTCTGGTTGTGACTGGGACTCATGCTATTGCGAGCCTAACACAGGAGGCGGCGGCACCGGCACGATTACAGGACCTCCGTCAATAACAGTTTCCCACACGCCGCAGACTCCTACAAACGGACAGGTTACCTTGACAGCAACAGGCGCTAACCTGACGCAGATAGAAATATATGTGGACGGATTTGTTGTAACCAGCTGCAGTTCACCTCCGTGCACGATAAGTGCCACATACACAGCTGGCGTTCACAGCTATTATGCGAGGGCAAGCAATTCGTTTGCCGTAAGAACAGACCCTGCTGACGGTGCCAAATCTTTCGCCATCCCATCAACCACAGGCACTACAACGGTTAATGTCACAAACACAACAACAAGTGGTTCGGTGTCGCTTACCATATCCCACACACCAGCAACTCCTACAACCGCGGACACAGTGACTATAACAGCTTCTGCCAGTGTAAATGCCAACAGGGTAGAAATTTATGTTGACGGCGTTCTCTCAAAAAGGTGTACGGATTTCATATGTTCACTTGAATCCACATACTCTGCCGGTACTCACAATTACTTTGGCAGAGCTTATGATTCGACAGGCTCGGTCACAAACCCGGCAACAGGCACAAAAAGCTTTACAGTGACGCAGGCAGCAGGTGCACAAAATGGCACGTCAGGTTCACCAGGCGCCGGCACTACAAACATCGTGCTTGATGTGAGCAGTTCACCGATTAATCCGACTACACGGGATTCGGTCAGGATAACAGCAGTTGCCAATGGTCCCAACAGCTTCCGCGAAATTAATATTTACATAGACGATGCGCTAAAGAAAACGTGTACGAATTCTCCGCCTTCACAACCGTGTGCCTGGACGTCCTTGTATTCACAGGGCGAACATTCGTATTATGCTTTTGTTACAGATGTAAGCGGCGCTACAAAGAGAGATCCTGTTAGCGGATCGAAAACCTTCACAGTGGCAGGTTCTTCTGTATCCCCGATACCAGGACCAGCTCCGCCAGCACCCGGCCCGGGTCCGACACCGCCACTGAAGACAACCGCTCCGGTATGTCACGCAAAAATAGATGCGAAAAACTGTACCTATAATTCTGCCACCAGACGCTATGACATTTCTCTAACAGGCTCTTGGGCCAATGGAACGCATGCACACTGGGACATATCAGACGATCCTCACATACAAATTTACCTTTATAACTACACCCGGATAAAACCTGTTGCCACACCTGGCTGGAACACAGTGAAGATCGCTGTTCATAATGTAAATGACACTCTGCTATGTTCTGACACGTCTACTGTATACTGCGGCCCGGGCACGTCTACTGGCAAGAATGTTGATGTGATATTTGACGTCAAGGATGTTCTGAACACAGGCATGAATACGGTTAAGATTATAGTCGTTCCTTATGTTGACATCAGCTATATTCGCGTCTATAGCTACACAGAAAACACGCTTAATGTGTCCAGACCATGGGTCGAGGGCAATACGAGCCTTGCTGGCATATCAGGCCCGGTAGCTGTGGTAGAAAATAAAACCTATGATGTCTACGCGATGAGCACCAGCCTGGCTGCGACAAAGAATGTTTCAATGGTGTATACTCTCCAGACGAGCAGACTTGGCAAATACACACTCATCGCGTATGCAAACTACTCTGGAAAATCAGAAAGATACACAAAGACGATAACAGTTACCAGCTGCCACGATACCTATAGAGTATATGCGCGAAATGATAATGACAATACAATCTGCATGCAATTTGACACGCGTTGCGACGTGCCTGTTGTTGGCTGGACTATAGTTGAAGGATGCGTTGCTCAGCAACCACCCACGCCTTCGGTGGGTTTGGATTTGACATGGATAATTATTTTACTAATAATTATTTTGCTTGTCGCTCTGGCCTACAGATACCGCGACAGGATACGCGACAGAATCAATAAACCCAGGAGAATTCCCAGAGAAGAGATGCCCAGCTTTGAGTAGGTAACAGGTGAGATAGGGTTTACGATAATAAAAAATGACATGAATAGAAAGTAATGGTAATTGAATTAAATCACGCGCTAAGGTGGAGTTCGGACCAAGGCTAGACGCTAACCGAACATCGTTCTTAGTTGCTATTGGGAACGTTAACTGAACATTGCCCCTAGCGATAGAGTTGATAAAAATGCAGCTTCCGATAAAAGCGATTGTTGTTATGGTGATTCTTGTGATCGTTCTAGTTGCGTTATCGAGCTTTCTGCTCCAATCGTCAGGCGGCAGCATATCAGGCGTAGAAGCTGAAAGGATATTCAATACGAAATGCCTTGCCTACGGCAAACTCAACTGCGACTGGAAGGTCACTTATGAACCTGATTTTCCTGATTACGTAAAAGCGTGCCGCATACTTTATGGACAGTGGCGCGAGGCATTTTCCTGTCTCTATACACTATGCAATCAGTGCTACGAGACAGCAGACTTGAAATGCAGCGGGCTCTGCAACATCTGCAAAGGTCATGAAAACGCCGGCGTGGACAGGCAAACGTGTTGTTTGCGCTACCAGACAGAATGCTCTGGATCTGCGGTAGACTGCAGCAAAGCGTGCCCTACACAATAGCGGAGGATTATGCTATTTTGTAGCTACTTTGAAATGACAAATATAGAAAGCTTTAAATACACCGGATAAAGATTGTTCCTATGACAATGAACAGAAGAGATTTTGAAGATTATATGATATCAGCCCTGCGGTATCCTTCGGATTATAAAAAATACTCCCAAAATATTTGTATTGTGTCTCGTAATCTATAATGCTGGCTATGATACTGACGTATTCAGGTCTCTTGTATTTTGCATCGTTTACGATTTCGTTAGCTCATTCATCGGTATTACTAAGACTTGGCTGGTTAATTTTTATTGTTTCTCCAAGTTGTGCTGCGAGTTCTGTTGGTGAGGTTGGGTAGTATACATCATAATCATGAAAATATTCTGGTAAATTCTGGGGAACTTTTATTGTGTTTCCTGTATATTTGGCTATGTTTACGTTCTCCACCATGGAATTTATGTTAGCAGTTACCCACATATATTCTTCTTTTTTAAGTGAAATGCCAACTATGCTGCTCATGCTGTCCCCTGCTTCTATTCTTGCTGTATTATACTCTGTAACATCATTTTTGTCAAACGTTCTGTAAAGTCTTTCCTGACTAGGTCTCATCACTGCTCTTATCTTGAAAAGATTTCCGTATTTTTGAAGGAAGGACTCGATTGATTCGGTTCTTACTGGTTGACTTTTAGGCGCGTGATACAGGTGGGTTATTATATGATTATTACCGATTTTTCCCAGGTAAAGCGCAACATGGGTGAAGTCTATCTCAGGTGTGTTGCCACTCTGGATACCCAATATCTTATCAGAATGGTAGTTGCTTTCTGAATAATAAAATCCTATTACATCTCCAGGCAGCATGGAATCGTAGTTGTTGAATATTTCATTATTTCTCCAGTCAAACCATCTGACAGAACCGCCGTGATTTTTTATGTTGGATGGCATATTCCAGGCGTCTCCACCCACACCTGTTATGAAGTGCTTTCCTATGCCAAATATGTATTCATGAACACGGGTGACATATTTCGCACAATTAACTCCTAGGCAAAGCGGATCGTTCAAAACGAATCCCTTATAACCTTTTTTGACCGCCTCGAGTCTCGAAGATATTGTTCCCTGATCGAAAGTGGTGCTTCTTCTTTCACTTATTCTGCATATGGTTGGAGTGGCAGTACAGGCACCGTTCTCCCAGTAGCATCCCTTTTGTGCGCATTTTGTTGCACAGTCTCCTAGTCCGAGGAGGTTATAGCCCCACTGCGAAAGCGTGCCAGAACATATACTTCTACAAGCTTGCGACTTCGCAGTTTTTCTATTTTGTATTCCAGTAGCAAGACCTGTGACTGATATGCCTTCTGCTGTTTGTGTGCTTTCAGCCATTTGTGAGCTTTCAATTATTATGGTGGGATTGCTTTCATCACCCATATATTGATTATCAGCGACTGCATTGCCTTCTGTCTGGTACGGATCTTTTACCGTGACAATCGTGCCAGACTGAATGTTTTCAAAGATGTTTCTTATTTCTTCTGATTTTACTGCGTTTCCACAGTCATGCTCTGGAGGAGCGACGCTGTGCATGCCTATACAGACATCACTACTTGTTTGCAGCCCAATCCAGTAATCGCGGATGCCGGTGTTGATGGGGTCAATATTACATTGAGGATTTAATATTGTGCCTTGGTCATCGGTGTATATGAAGTCTTCGTCATTGTTCTGTATGTTTATCTTTTCCGAGATTGTGTACTGGCCTTCCTGAAGAACAGAACTTTGTTGAGCCAAACTGGCATCTAAAGAGGTTAAATCTGGCTGTGGCAGATCAGGAGCGCTAATATCACTTGTATCCATTCCTGTTATGGGAATTGGTTTTGCTGTTACGTAGCCCGTTGATGTTGCAGGAAAGCCACATTTGATGTTTGCAGGTCCAGGACAAAATCCCGAGTAAGGAAATGTATATCCTGGTGTGTCTACAGGCAAGCAAGTGCCTATTGCACCGTAAGCAGTGCACGACTGTTCTGTGAAAGTGCTGTCAGGCACACAGCATTTGATATTACTGGAGCCTGGACAAAGTCTGTCATAAAATGTGCATCCTGACGCAGTTGCATATTGACATGTGCCTGCCAAACCTTCTGGTGACGTGCATACTTGTTCTATATATTGAATGTCACTGCTTGTCTGTGTATTTGTCGAACCGCTTAAACAATTTCTCCATTTCAGATAATAATTTTTTACCGTTGAAAAATAGCCTGTGTTCGCTTCGCTTGCACAATTTCCACTGTTGTAGGCTTTTATTGCCCCGTCTAAATTTTCACAGCGGTTCATGAGATCTTTTACATGATTTGCAAGAGCATCTATACTTTTTTCTGGATTAAATCGCTCATCCTGATCATATTTGCAGTTATTGGGCGTGCAGGAATTGCAACTTGCAACTTTTGTTTTTACAAGGTTTCCTGTAGTTCTGCTTATTGCTTTGCATATGGTGGTTTGCGCATCGGGGCACCATGCCCATTCATATCCTCCTGGTGTCGGCGGAACATAAAGGTCATATGTTCTTGCTGTGCTTCCTATGAATTGTGCTATGCCTGCTGATGAACACGGACTCACGGCACGCGGATTCCATGCCGATTCTATGGATATTATTCCAGCAATGAGTGCTTCAGGGTTGTCAATGCCAGAGTTGCGCAGGTAATTGTCTGCTGCACTTCTAATGACAGCAGAATATTGGTTATAACCAGCTACAAATGATGCAGGCAAATTCGAGCAGCTTACCGCTCCGCCGCTGGTAACATAATCAGGATTAACACTGGGTCCGCTATCGACCGGGACATAATTGCTATCATCAACAACGATAGGGATATCACTATAAATAATGTCAGGATTGCTGTAAGTAGCAGATTTTGAAACAGTACTGAAAGCGGCGCTTATTGGGTTTCCGGTCACACCGTTTTCGCAGAGATAAACATCATTGCAATTTGCGGCGTTTGAGCATCCCTCATATTTCTTTATTATTATGAGCTCTCTCATTTCTCCTGGAGTGCAGATATTGTCGCAGTTGCCTTTGTTCCATATGCAGCCGTCCTGGTTGACGCATTTTTCCAGACTGCAATCCTGGCCACACTGCTGGCTGCAGGGTCCATTTGCCTGCACTTCATTTCCATTCATGCTGACAGCTGGTTCCTGACTACCAAAGAAGTTAGTGAACAGTGTGAAGATGTCTAAAAAACCCTCGGCGTGAGCTGCCTGAGCTGATAATAAAAGTGTGCTCAATACTAAAATGGTAATGATTAATTTCTTATTCATTAATTTTACTATATTTTGCGTTTAACTTAAAGATNNAAAACCCTATTTATATTGAAATCCATATTACCTTCATCCTGTATAGACGTGGTCAGTCCGGATCTTAGTGAAAAACCCATTCACTCCGCTTTGGGGCTGCCGTGCAAACGGCAGCTTCTTCCTTTTTAACTCCTTTTCTTTTAGGAAAAGAAAAGTAGCTACCAGTCAAAAGAAAAATATTATAAAATGTGAGAAAGCTCTCTGATTTTTTAAGAAAGAGAAAAGTGGGCCCGACATATAGAGAAGTTGAAGTTCATGTTAGGCGGTTTGTCCCACATTAGATTCTGGAACCGGGACGAACGCGGTTTTATCACCTATTTCCAATACAGATAGAATATATTGGAAATTCATCTTCAACTAAGTCTAATAGTTCTGAAACAGTATCATCCACAAAACCGCTTACGGAACAGCAACCTATTCCTAATTCAACACAAGCAATTTGCATATTTTGTCCAATATGTCCTGCTTCAATGAAAGAATATGTATATCCTTTATGACCATATTTTATCTCGGACCTTGGTAATACGGTTGTAAGAAAAATGCTTGCTGCAGGATTATCTAGATATTCTGATATTAGTTCTCTTCTTCTAGTGTTCAGGTCTTTTTCCAACAGAACTTCAAGATTTCTATTTCTGATGTTATAATGATATACTCCTCTTGGAAGATTTTCAACATTATAACAGATAACATATAGTTCAACTGGGAACCGAGCTCCTCCAGATGGATAAGTCCTTCGCTCCGGGTTTCTATTCGGATCAACTATTCTGCATGTCTGTAGTACTTTAGAAAGATGTTCGAGTTTTAGAGGGTCATCGGAAAAACTTCTTGTTGATTCTCTGTAATCCAGTGCTGTCTCGAACTCACTATCAGAATAATCTATAGTCGGTAAATCTACCTTTTTGAATCTTGGATATTCCTTATGGAAAACGTGTATATAAGAAATCGGAACCGGCCCTTCAGGATCTTTCTGCATATTACTTAACTTCGTTCTTTGATGAAATTTTTTCGTTTCTTTTAACATAAGAACCCTTTCTTAGAATACGGTAGCAGAAATGTATATAAAAATGAGTATTGTTGAAGATTTTCTATTTAATTAAATACGTTTCTCAAAAAAATAAACTATGAGAAATGACGTGGTTCTAAGAAGCCTTGTTTCGGTGGGCTTAGCTACAAAACCTAATAAAAGTATTTTGTTCACAGACGAGCCAAAACTACATTCTTATGTGTCATATCCGACCCAGCACTGTATTTCTAAGTATAAATTTACAGAAGAATCTGCTGGAACTTCAACTGACATAGACGAAGTTAATTCTAAGATAAGAGCTGCTGCAGAATGCCTTGAAAGATTATGTCTTTTTAATTTTGATGACAATTCATTGACATATCCATACAGATATGAAAATCAGAAAAATTTTGTAGATCCTGCTGTTTTTAGCCATTATAGAACTGATCCAGAAAACACGAAAGATTCGGATGAAGAAATAAGAAAACAAAGATATAGATGGAAGGAATGTCATGATTACTTTAATAATGGTACAATAATGATACCTGCACAGGTAATTTATCTTTGTGGTACTGGGGACGAGTTTTCAATACAACGAGAATCGATAAGTACTGGCGCTGCACTTGGTGGCGTGGATGAAGAAAGGGCGTTTGATAATGGCTTGCTTGAGGTTGTCGAAAGGGACGCCTGTATATCGTCTTATCTAAGAAGGCAAAGGCTAATATCCCCAAGAAACATGTCTGAGAAAAACGCTAAATTACTAGATTATTTGAAACGATACAATCTGGAAACATTTAATTTTTTCATACCAAACGACTTTAATGTTCCTGTTTCAATGACAATAGTTATCGATAGAACTCCTATAGGGCCTGCTGTAAGTATAGGATCAAAGGCATCCTATTCCTACGACGATGCCCTATTGGGATCAATACTTGAATCAGTACAGTGTAGGTCATATGCCAGATTCAATAAAAACCTTGAGTTCCCGGAAAGACTTCCAACAGAAAGTGAAATTACCGACCTTAAAAACAGACTATTTTATTGGTATTCTACTGATAGAATACGTGATCTAGATTTTTGGCTGAAATCTTATCAAAAAGTTGATATTGAAAGACAACAGACTTCTCAAAAGCAATTACTTGATTCTTTTAAAGAAAGGGGTTATAAAGTATATATTGCAGATATTACGTTACCTGAAATTAGGGATAGCGGATTCCAAATAACAAAGGTTATAATTCCAGAACTTCATCCACTTTATTTGGATGAAAGGGCCAAAGCACTTTATAGTGTTCACCACGGATTAATTGAAGAAGATGCGGGGCTTAAACCTCACCCATTTACATGATTATAATGAAAACTTATATCATAGAAAAAGAAAACAGGAAAGTAGCAGAGCTTCATATCTCATCATTTACATCAGAGTCAGAAGAAACGCTAATTGAGAATATTTCAGGAAGCGTTAGGGATAACCCCGAGATAGGATATGCAGGATTTGATAAAAAAGAGGATTTAATAGGATTTCTAAAATGGAAGATATTCAAAGATAATTCAAAATTCAATAATATTGAAATAAATCATGACAAAGTTAGATCTATTATTGAGTCCGCTTTATTTAGATGTCTTGAATTAGTTAAATCAAAAAAACTCTATGTTTTCGTTTTTCCTACTTTTGATGAATTCGTTAAAGAAAAGCTGACTGGCGTATCCGGATACAGTTTTTGGAAGAATACCATCATTATTCATATTTTCCCGGGTGGATATTCTGACAAAGAAATTGGGGAAACACTGTGTCATGAATTTGCTCATGCCGTCTCATTAAATTATAACGAAATTAGAACCCTTCTGGACCAAATTATTGCAGATGGTATTGCAGAACATTTTAGAGAAGAAGCAGTTGGGGGAGGCAAATCACCATGGGCAGCTTCTATAGACAGAGATAAAGCAAAGAACATATTCAACGAGATAAAAAATTGTCTAGATTCTGAAGATTGGAATATAAGGAATGAAATATTTTATGGATCTGGAAGATATCCAAATTGGTCTGGATATTCTATTGGGTATTATATTATAGAAGATTTTTTAAGTAAACATCGAGAACTGAGTTGGAATGATGTTATTAAGATCAAGTCTTGGGACATTTTATTAAAATCAGGGTTTTAATATATAAGCATATAATAATTAAATAGTGCTGTTGGGAGGGGACAAATATGACAAACTTTGCTGCAAACATCGAAAAACGAAGAGATGAATTGCTCAGGCTAAGCGCAGGAATTGAGAACGCTCCATATCTAATAGACGGTGAAACAAGACTAGATATTATATATTCAAGAAGCGGAAACAGTTCCAATAGTAACTGTGGGGGCGGCGGAAAATCCGGAGCTAGTAACGATAATGGTATTCATTATCAAAAACTTGATAAATGAAAATAAAACGACATGTACAAAAATGTCTATGATTGGCTCGACGTATACTGAAATTGAAATTCAGTTCTCTCGGGGAGATTCGAACTCTCTAAAATAAAATGAAGAATTTTGCTTCTATTGACTGATTTGAAATCTT
>DUFR01000009.1 GCA_013331845.1 Candidatus Aenigmatarchaeota archaeon
TTTGAGGCAAATGTTGGTGACACAGTCACATTCCGTGTAAATAATTTATCTCTTAATTCAGCAAATGGCACAAATACATCATCACAAACGCTTGTTGCCGGCGGATTTGTAACGGAAAATTTCAACCTCTCTGCTAACAAAACAGCCAACGGGGTTTCATGCTTATATGCGATAGGATGCAGCAGCGGCTTCTGTGCTGACAGCTACTGTTGCAACACAGCATGCACCGACGCCAACTATGACTGTAATGTTGCAGGCTCCATCGGCACATGTACTTCAACTGCCACGACAACCACAACAACAGGCGGCGGTGGCGGGGGCGGCACAGGCGTTGCAACAACCGAAACACAGTCGTTGCCAACTGTTACTGCCGGTTCAACAGCATCTGTGTCATTATCAAACTCAGCTAATTTGGGCATAGAAAAAATTGATTTCACAACAACTAGTAGCGCATCAAATGTTCAGATAACAGTAAAGGAAACAACAGCAGCAGCTGCCGGAGTTTCTGTTGCCATAGTATCTGCAGATGGCGCGGTTTACAAGTATCTGGAGATAACAAAGACAAACATCCTAACATCTAGCATTTCTTCGGCCTCGATAAACTTCAAAGTGCCGAAATCATGGCTAACCGCAAACAACATTGACAAGAATACAATTGCACTCAATCGTTATGACAGCGCATGGGCAAAACTGCCAACAACAATCAGAAGTGAGGATTCAACTTATGTGTATTTCACAGCAACATCACCGGGCTTCTCAACTTTTGCCATAACAGGTTCAAAAGGTGCATCGTTCTTTGATGTGATAAACAAGATTGACGCATATTACAAAGGCACCGCAACCTTCTTTGACGTCATAGGCGTAATAGATTTATACTATAAGACACAAGGTGTAGTAGCATGAAAAAAATATTTGTTCTATTTGCATTTTTACTTATGGCATCTTCAGTATTTGCCGTAACCATTGACAGGAGTATGCCGACTCAGGTTAACCCTTCATCTGCCTTCACAATTTCATTTACGATAAATCCTGAAGGTTCTTTGAACGCTTTTGATATGTCAGATTTCATACCAAACGGCTGGACCTTGAATGACTGGTCTGTTTCAGGTTACACTAAATCAGACGTGACATATGACAACAAGATTATGGATTACCAGGGCGCAACACGCAATGGTCTTCACTGGAAATTATCAAAGACATTTTCTTCTCCTGTTACACTTTCCTATACAATGACATCTCCTGCCACAACAGGAACTTACGAACTCATTGCAATCTGGGTATATTCAGGCGGATTTAACTCAAAAACGGCTAACCTGAATGTAGGAACTGTAGCACCCATCCCAACACCGTCACCCACCCCTACTCCAACCCCTACTCCAACCCCCATCCCAACACCGTCACCCACACCAACCCCGACCGGTTCAGATTACACTGTAGTGATAGTAGTGGTGATATTGATAATACTCGTTCTAGGCTACTTCTTTATGAAGAAGCCAAAGAGTAAGTCAAAAACAAGCTACACTTTCAAGAAATAAGCAGTTTGGACATATTTAATTATTTCTAATCAGTTAAGACAGTGTACTGGACAAAATCAAAGGGTACTGGCGGCTCTGTTCTGAAAGAAGAGAACTTTGTTGTAGAGGAGATTCCATCTAGAAAGTTTTTCATGAAGTATTCGCGTTTGGCCGGCGGCATAAAGGAAGTTCAGGGTCCGTATACGCTTGCTTTGCTTAGGAAAAAAGGCATAACCACCAAGGATGCTGTAAAATTTATTCAAATGAAGTTTAACCTGAAAAAAGATGGAATTGGATATGCAGGCCTTAAGGATAAATTCGCGGTAACGACACAGTATATTACTATAAAAGGAGAAATCAAGGATTTTAAGACAGATAGGATTGATCTGACCAAGATAGGCTATACTGATAAGATGATGCAAGTGGGAGAGCTAATTGGAAATAAATTTACCATAACCCTCAGGAATTGCAAGAACCCCCAAAACATGGCTGTCATGGAGGAAATTAAAAAGCGGGCGATGCCTAACTATTTCGGACCCCAACGTTTCGGCAGTCATGGTGATAACCACGAAGTGGGGCGCCTTATTCTTAGAAACGAGTATGAGAAAGTATTGGATTTAATTAACAAAAGAGGCTACAACAAGAATCTGGATGAAATTAGCAAGAAGACGCTGAAATTCTTCATTCACGCCTATCAGTCTTTCTTATTTAACAAAATTCTTGACACCTATGTATCCAAGTATTCCAAACCCTCTTTCGAGGAGTTTCCGCTGGTTGGCTATGGTACAAAACTGAAAAACGACTTCGCATCCCAGCAGTTAAAGAAAGTTTTGGAAAAAGACAAAATAAGCATTAATAACTTTTCCATTCGCTGTTTGGGCTTGCGCTGCAATGGGTCGTCTAGAAGTGCTTTTGTAAAAGTAGGTGAACTGAACTACAAAATAGAAGGCAATAGTATTATTCTTACGTTTACCCTGCCGAAAGGATCATACGCTACAACCCTCCTGAAGGAAATTACTAAGAACGTCCCCTAGGGATTGAATTCCATATTCGTATGATGATTGTCGACGTGAGAGGTACTGTGAATGTAAAGTACCTCTAACTGGCATATACGGTGGTGACCGTATATGCCCACGTCGACAATCATACTTTAATGGAATCCAATCTCCCTAGGCAAAGCCAATTCTTTTTATAGATTAGGGTAAAACTGATAAAGATGAGAAAAATAATCATACCGCTGATTTTAGTGGCAATGACCTTAATTGCCGGTTGCGCTGAACAACAGCCTATTACCGAGATTTCTATACAGGGCCATGGTAATGAGATCTACACATTTTCAAATGATATACGGGAATCCTTGCTTGTCAAAACTAACGATCCTGAAGGAATAAAGGCAATCGGTGCAACGTTTACTGATATGAATGTTGTTTTTGATGGTTCAAACCAGCAGGACAATGCCTATTTTCGCGTTGTGTTGACAAACATAAACGCCAAACTGCCTCTTTTTTATTCCTATGAAGGCAGGCTAATTTCTTTTAACGCTTATTATTTTATAGGTGACACATGGTACAAGTCCGCAAACCAAACAATAGAGCCGAATTTTTCTTCGCCTGTTTTGTGGCTTTCCGGACCATCTACAGGCGCAAAGGACACATCACTAAACCTTGTAAACAATACAATCTACCTGAGCGGAACCAGTTACAAGAACCTTACGCTGGCTGGTGACAAGCTTGTTCTGTTGTTCTTTGGAATAGACAACATAGGTAATATTTAATTGTTGTTCTACAGAGGAGAAATAAGATATGTTTGTGTAGCTAGGGTCATTATCGCAAGCATAATAGCTATACCAATAACAATCAGCGTTGCCTGCTTCTGGCTTTTCTTTAGGTTGACTTCAAGGCCGACTTTGATAAATATCAGGGACCATAAAATGGCCACTATCTTTACAAATCCGTGAGGAACCCAGCCAATGATGAGTGCTGGTGTAGATGCATAAGCAGCAATGAACAGTATTTTTTCAAAATAGATTCTTTTAATTTTCCTAAAAGTCAACAGCATGGCTGCTATAACAAGGATAATCATACCGCTTATTGTTGCAATTGCAATTGCGACAAAACTTTCAAAAAAACCTGCAGTAAGTTTTCCAGCTGTCCAACCTTCATGTATTGTAAATGTTGTCAGTAAGGAAAATAATGCGCTAAGCAATACTATTTGTGTTATATCTTTCCAAAAATTACGCTTGTTCTTATCAAAAAACAGGTCAGAATTTTTAAGGAGTATTTTCATTTTTCACAACCCAGGATTTAATAAAATAACTATCACACGTAGTTCGTATTAGTATGATTTATAGTTAACCAATTAAATGATCTAAATACTATACCTTGGTTAACTATATGTGACCAACTTATATAATATATTTTGAATATTAAGTTGGTCAACTATATAACAATAATAGAATACTTAACCTTAAAATTCAAGTGTATAAAAAGGCTCGGTAAATTATAGTTAACCAAAGGAACATGATATTATAATTTGGTTAACTATACATGGTTAAGCTTCGCTTAACCTGTACAGGTGAAACTTTGTTTCACCTTGTATGTGACCAACTTGTGTAATATTTTGAATATTAAGTTGGTCAGCTATAATAGGGTTGGATGATTGCTGTATGATAGAACTAGAGATTGTGAAATTTTTCATTCACGATACGTCGTTATTTTTGTTTAACTTCCTTGTCATACCAGTAGCCATATTTTCAATCTTCTTCTATATTTTCGGCATAATAGGCATTGCCCAGAGGAACGGCAAATATAAAGAGAAGAAAATGTCAAAGTTTCCAAAGGTCACAATACAGATACCTACTTTTAACGAGCCTATAGCAATTCGCTGTGCCGAGCAATGCCTCATTATGGACTACCCAAAAGACAAATATGAAATTATTATAGGAGATGACAGCTCCAAGAAAGAAGTTTCGGATATGCTTGACTCTTTCGCCAAGAAGCACAATGGAAGAATAAAGATCGTACGCCGCAGTACGAATGCAGGTTTCAAAGCGGGCAATGTAAATAACATGCTTCGTTATTCTACAGGTGACATAATAGTTATTTTTGACTCTGACTTTACGCCAACAAATGACTTCCTCCGCCGCGTAGTTCAACCATTTAGTGACAGAAAAGTTGCCTGCGTTCAGGCAAAGTGGTCTTATATTAACATGAACCAAAGCCCTACTGCAAAGTTTGCCGGCACAGTTTTGATGGTGTACCACAACATTCTCGCTAAATTGAACAACGCAGCTGGAGTCTCTTTGCTTTTCGGCTCTGGTGAAGCTGTTAGAAAAGATGTACTAGTGAAGCTGGGCGGGTGGCAGGAAGGCAGCGTGACTGAGGACGTGGAGTTCTCTGTGCGCGCGCTGACAAAAGGTTACAAAACAGTTTATTTGCACGATCTTCAGGTAGGCAGCGAGGTCCCGTATAATATCCGTTCTCTCCGTACGCAGCAGCGCCGGTGGGCCTATGGAAACATGAAAGCCTTCATGGAACACAAAAGATCTATATTGTTTGGAAAATTCTCCTTTATGCAAAAGGCATTAATGTCGTTTACCATGCTCGGTTATATTTCATCCTTCTTTTTGGTCGCCTTCATGTTCTTTGGAGCTGTATCTTTTATGACGGGCAATCCATCAGATATAAATGTTATGCGCCTCCTTACCGATGTTTTGATAAACTTTATCCTCGCTTCAGGCTTTACATTTGCTGGTATAGTATCCCTCTGGAAGGAAAATAAATTAAGTCATGCAATAGTTGTGTTTTTCTCCGCACTTACAATTGGAATTTTGGTGTCTCTAAGCGTGTGTAATGGTATTATAAAAGCTTTGAGGGGAAAGCCCATGTACTGGATCGTAATAAGAAAGAAGGGCAATAATGAATTCCTGCCAGATCTCTACGGACTTCACATACCTCTTAAACCGCGTTAGGGATTTGTATGATAGACACATTCCTGATGGTATTATTTTCTTCACTGGTATTTGTTAATGCCATTATGATAATAGTATTTCTTTTTCCCGACAAGAAGACAAAGACAGGGTTTTGCCCGCCAGTATCTGTTATAATACCAGCTCACAACGAGGAAAAATATATAGCTTCGACGATTAGGAGCATTCAAAGCAGTGAGTACAAAAATAAAAAAGAAATCATAGTTGTTGACGACGGCTCGCACGATGCAACAGCAAAAATAGTTCGCGATATTGCAAAGAAGAACAAAAATGTAAGGATGTTCAGCATAAAACATTCGGGAAAATCCGAAGCCATCAACTATGGCATCAGGAAAGCAAGATTTGATATTATTGCTTACGTGGATGCGGATTCTACTCTTGGAGATAAAAGCCTGATGAAACTTGTAGAGCCGCTTGCTGCAGAAAACACTGCAATTTCTTCTGGCATTATAAGAGCCCGGACCACAAACAATCCTTTGTCTTGGTTTCAGGACTTGGATTACATAGTTTCATCTAGTTGGAGATATGTTTGCGGCAAGCTCAATGCCATATACATTGCTCCCGGGTTTGCCGCATTTAAGAAAAAATTTATCCTTAAGGTAGGAGGCTTCAGCAAGGACACGCTTACTGAGGATCTGGACACAACACTTGTTTTGAGGAAAGCTGGTTATGATGCTGCTATGACATCAGCTGTTATATTCACGTCTGTGCCATCAACTTTGCGCAGCTTGATAAGGCAAAGAATAAGATGGGGTCGCGGTTCAATTCAGTCAGCAAAAAAACATTCAGATGTTATATTTTCAAAGAAAAGAGGGCTTTTTGGACTCTACACATTTCCCATGCATTTGTTCTGGTACGTGTTCGCGCTTATCTACATGCCTTTTGCAATCTACTGGGTAGTATCAGTTTATCTTAGTTCTTCCCTATCAGCACTGGGAACAATATTGTTTCTTGTAAAATGGTTCACTATCTATGGAATTGCAGACCTTTTTTATAACACTCTGAACGGCTCCTATGCACTGACGCCGCTTTTAGCACCAATCATGGCGTCCTGGCTGCTTTCCTTTGCTTATTTGCTTTTGTCGATGAAAAAATTCTCTGGATTCAGTTGGAGAGTAATTTCTTACGTAGTAATGTTTCCTTACTTCTGGATCAACTTCATGATTCAAGGCCTGGTTTTGGTTTACGAATCCCTTACCCATAACAAAGGAAACGTCTGGAACAAGCACGGCGGGAATTCTGTCTGAATATGTAGAACACGAACATTCTTTAGCATCATTTTAGTAGAGCCAGCGAACCAGTCACTTTGTTTATTTTTTCCTCATTGTCAGGCCCTATGGCCAGCACAGTAGAGGTTCCGGGCTTGAGCTCTGTCAGGCCAGCATCGATAATCAAAGAGCATGGCAGTTTAAGCTTTTCGCATTTGGCTTTTAGCTCGCTCAATTCCCCCTCGCCTTTTACCTTGACAACAACTTTCTTCTGACCTTCTTTTTTCCACCCAGCGAGAATTTTCTTGTCAACCTTTTCTACCACAGAGACGGCAGCGTGGCTGCATTGGGCGGCGAGCTTGCCCTTGCTCATTTTCAAATCAGTTCTGACAACAATCATCTGCTTGTACATGAATATCACTTACATTTTATGACTATAAAACCCCTTGCAGCGCAGCCCCCATTACATACGATGTGACCTTTGCGCTTTCTGTTATAGGCATTGACGAGCCAATACCATAACGCACACTCACCGGTACTTCCTTTATCGTCATACCCTTTCTGACAGCTTTTATTATCATCTCCGCCTCAAATTCATAGCGACCTTTTTTTAATTGAAGATTGAAAAGATCTTTTTTTCTTATAGCCCTGAAACCACAGAGAACATCGCCTAATTTTTTGCCTGCAGCTGCTGACACGATGGAACGCGCAAATTTATTCGAAAACTTCCTCTGGATGGGTATATCATCCATGTTTCTTACGCCGACGGCAATATCACACGATTTCAGTGTTGCAAGTAGAGAAGGTATTTGCTTTGCATCTAACTGCCCATCAGAGTCAATAAAAACAAGATTATTGTTTGTGGCAATCTTTGCGCCTGTTTTGCACGCATAACCTTTGCCCATGTTCTTGTTTAGCCTTACACAGACGCAGCCCTCTGCTCTAGCTACGTCTAGAGTATTATCCCGCGAGCCATCATCCACCACAATTATTTCGTGGTCGCCAGATTTCTTTACGGCTCTTATTACACTGCCTATGTTTTTCCCCTCATTGTAGGCAGGAAGTATTATTGATGCTTTCATAATTACCACGGGTTCCTTTTGACGTGAATCCAGTACCCAAGGACATTGGCCAGCCAGTGTATTATTGGCGTAAGTATGATAAGGATTATCATTTCACCTATACTCGGAAGGTAGAAAGGCGATACAAAAATAAAAGCCATTATTAAAAATCCGAGCTGGTCAAGGAAAAGCGCCTTGTCACCTCTTTTGAAACCAAGCCTTCTCTTTACAAAGGAGCCGCCAATGTCGCCCAACATCGTGCCTATGCTGAGTGAAAATATTATTGGAAGTGTCATTACTGCTAATCCAAGCTCTTGTGGGAGGTAAGGTTGTCCGTAGATTTGTATGGCTCCTATAAAGACACCGAATATTATGCCGCCGAAGGTTCCTTCCAGTGTTTTTCCATCACCCAGCACTCTGTGGCCGTGAAACATTTTCCTGCGATCAAGAGGTATCTTGCCTCGCATAAGCGGCGGAAAACCATTGGCAGCATAAGCAGGCGCAATGAACCAGAATACCTGCAGCAGCAACAAACCTATATCCATAAATAAAAATTATCCTATGAGCTATAAAAAGCGAATAAAGCGAAATTTCTAGCAGGCTAAAAGCACGCCAAGGATTAAGGTGGAAGCAAACCTTCGCATTTAGGATCCTGTTGTAATTCA
Organism: Candidatus Aenigmatarchaeota archaeon; assembly: GCA_013331845.1. Lineage (GTDB taxonomy): Archaea > Aenigmatarchaeota > Aenigmatarchaeia > GW2011-AR5 > GW2011-AR5 > GW2011-AR5 > GW2011-AR5 sp10154u. The sequence goes on from DUFR01000009.1 coordinate 8,437, forward strand.
ATGAAAGTTATTGGAAGCAGTTTTAGAACAGGGAACGAGTCTGATGCTTTAGTTTTACTTACCTTATGGCCTCGTATTGTACCTTGTTTATATTTTCCTCGAACTTTTTCTTGTTCATCATGTATTTTAGATATATCTTTGAATATTTCTTGATTAGGCCAAGCCCACCCCATTTGTTCATTCTTCTTGTTGATGTGTAAACGCAGGTTTCCTTTGAAAACATAAACTCACCAAGATTTCCTACACGCTTTGCAAAATCATGATCCTCCATTACCTTTAGGTTTTCATCAAAGCCTTTGACTTTGTTGAATACGTGTCTTCTGACAGCAATGGAAATTCCTGCAGCATGTGGCTTCTTTGCATATTTTATAAGAAAATCAATGAGGTTGTTGCTCATATTGTATAGTATCTGCTCTTTCCAGCTTGGTGTAAAGCCATATATCGTACAGGTCCAGCCAGTAACTTTTTTGTCATGGAAATCTTTTTTTATGGTGTCGAGTATGTTAGGAAAGACTATGGAGTCTGCGTCCAGAAAAAGTATTACATCGCCTTTTGCCGCCCAGCCGCCTGCATTGCGGCCAAAGGATGCAGCACCACGTCTTGACTGGACCACACGACAACCATATTTCTTTGCAATTTTAATTGTGTTATCAGTGGAATGCGAATCAGCTACGATTATTTCGTAAGGCTTGAGTTGTTTGAGGTGAAAAAGTGTGGTTTCCAGGTATTTGCCTTCGTTCAAAGTAGGTATTACAATGGATATTTTCATAGGAGACCTCTTAGGACTATTGTAGATTGTGATATTTATTATTAAAAATATGCCCCCGCCGGGATTTGAACCCGAGTCATTAGGTCCGCAACCTAACATTCTATCCAAGCTAAACTATCCCTGCATTTGCTACAAGGGCTTTCAGAGGCACTTCAATACTCTTCTTAACAGACATTTAATTTATAAAGATATTGATTAAAAGTAGGTCTTGATACTTATGAAATGCTCTTCATGTAATGATACAGTGATTTCCGAGGACAATTTTACCAAGTTCAAATGCCCGTCCTGCCTTAAAACAGACATAGTTAGGTGCAGCAAGTGCAGGTTAAAGAGTACCATATACATTTGCACTGAATGCGGTTTTAAGGGACCATAATTAAGGCGAAAGAAGAGGCGGACTTAAATGGCTAATACTGAAAATAATTCAAATTCGGAAAAATCCCACATCTTTGGTGATTAGTTATGGGTCAAGTAGCACTAACTCTCAATGTTATGCCTGAGAATACAGAAGTAAACCTCGCCCAGCTGAAGCAGCGAATCCAGGAAGCTGTCGAGCCGCAGCAGATTGTTGAAAAACCAATAGGCTTCGGCCTTGTCATGCTGGAAGTTCTTCTAGTTTTTGACGACAAGAAAGGTGCTGGCATTGATTTCGAAGGAGTAATCCGCGAAATAGAAGGCGTTGGTTCTGTGGAATCTGGAAACGCCACTTTGATATAGAACATCATTCTACCTCACATATTTATTCTGACGTAAAGAAGTCTTCCTATGTTAGAGATCTTTGTGACACTTTTTGTGGTGTTAGTGGATCTAGTTTACCTTACCATACTCATTTCAATTAACCTGCCACAAAAAAAGATTCTGATTAAAAAATTGCCGCGCGTAGCTGTCATTATTGCGGCAAAAGAGGGTAGAGCTCTTGAGCGCACCCTTAAGATACTGAAAACCGTGAAAAAGCCTAAAATAGAAATAATCGTTGCTACCCATGACAAGGAGACTGCAAGGATAGCACGCCGCTACACAAAAAAGATCGTTGTGGACAGAGGCATTGGAAAAGGCTCCGCACTTAACATGGCTGTAAAAAAGGCGTCTTCAAGTATATTGTATTTCATCGATGAGGATAGCATTATAGAAAAAGATACTATAGTGAAGGTGTGTTCAGCCCTTGGTGATTATGAGGTTTCAACAGGTGTAAACATACCCAGTGGCAATGGACTTGTAGCGATTATAGCACGACTCTACGTTTCTACATTAAACATGCTTTGGAGAGGCATTCATAATCTCATCGGCACAACTATAGTCACAGGAAGAAATTTCGCTATTTACAAAAGCACGCTGAAGAAAATTGGCAGCTTCAGAAATATGCTTACGGAAGATCTGGATTTATCGTTCAGACTCTTCATGAAACACAAGAAGGTCGGATATATTAATGTAGCATGCAGTGAACAGGCACCGGCTAAATTATCACAATATACGAAGCAGCAACAAAGATGGAACACAGGCGCTGCCCAGGTACTTTGTGAGTGGGAAAAACGCCTGCATCATCATGATATTGCTCTGCTTCTCTTTCTCATACTGATGGCGTTCGTGGCGCCATTGTCATTGGTATTTCTGGTGTTGGCAGTTCTGTTCAAGAGTTATTTTTTTCTTTCCGTGACATTTTTAGGATTCCTTGTATCATTATCTAGCGTTTTGAGACTTGAACGCAAGGACATTATGATGTTTCCGCTGACATTTTTTATTTTCATCGCGTTGCATAGCTTTTTGCTGGTATACACGACATTTAACAAGCCAAAAGGCTGGTATAGAACGCCAAAGAAGTAGTTCAATTTAATGAATTTAAACCTACCAGTCAAATTTTACTTATGAACGGAGAAGAAAAGATTCATTCTACTTTTGCATCCGTAGCAACATCGCTTGGCTACAGCGAGGTTCATGGAAGAATAATATCAGCGCTGCTTGTTGCTGGCCAGCCGCTCTCTCTTGAAGAACTGACCCAGCAGACAAAATATTCGCCGGCATCCATATCACTTTCCCTAGATCTTCTGGAGATAATAGGCATAGTCAAAAAAATGAAGGACAGAGGGGACAGAAAACTCTACGCCAAACTGGACGGCGATCTTATAGAAGGTCTGCGGAGCGCGATGATGCTCAAGCTTCAAAAAGAAATAACCAACACGCTTGATGAATTAAACGCTATCAGGAACAGCGACATAAAAACAAAAAAAGCTGTTGCTGCTGTTGAGAAAGAAGTAAGACGACTTCAGGAATACATAAAGCGTCTTTCTGAAGTTCCGGTGCCCAAAAAATGAGCTATGAATTTTCGCGGAAAGAAATAATTGCTGCATCACGTCAGACAGGATTTCTTTTTAATAATCGCTACGGTACTGTTTATCCAAAACAGGGCAACCCGCCGCTTGTTGGAATTGTTGACCAAAACGGTAATTTTCTATACGCAGATAAAGAAAACCCGGTCTAGAGGATAATGTTTAACTACTTTTCTATCAATAATATATATCGGAGAATATAGATGGGAATCCAACTTACACAGCTTGTTAGCGGCGATGCGGTCGGGCTGGAGGACATGTTTGACAAGGTTATAGCCATAGACGCCTTTAACTGGATTTATCAGTTTCTCTCGATTATTCGCCAGCCCGACGGAACTCCGCTTAAGGATTCCAAGGACCGGGTAACTTCTCATCTGACTGGCCTATATTATAGGACTATAAAGCTTCTTGAAGCAGGAGTAAGGCCTGTCTATGTATTTGATGGAAAGCCACCTGAGTTCAAGACCGTATTGGCTCACCGCCGCGATGTGCGTGCTGAAGCATTAAGAGAATGGAAAGAAGCACTTGAAAAAAAAGATTATGTAGCAGCCAGCAAACATGCAAAAAGGTCAACAACAATAACTGAGGATTACATTAATGACAGCAAGCTCCTCCTTGACGCCATGGGAATACCTTATATTCAGGCTCCCAGCGAGGGCGAAGCCATGTGCGCCCATCTGGTAAAGCAAAAGGACGCCTACTGCGTAGCTTCCCAGGATTATGACACACTTCTGTTCGGAGCGCAGCGCCTTGTCCGCAACCTGTCTATAACCGGCAAAAAGAAACGCGGTTCTGAATACATTATGGTAAATCCTGAGATGCTAGTTCTTGATAGCATACTGAAAAAACTGGAAATCAGTCATGATGAGTTGATTTTGGTCGGAATACTTATCGGCACTGATTTCAATCCGGGCGGCGTTCCAGGCTACGGCCCCAAGAAAGCCCTGGAACTCGTGCGCGAAAAGAAAACACTGAAACGGGTTTTCGAAAGCGTTATATGGGACTTCTCCGTTACTCCAGAACAGATATTCGAATTTTTCAGTAAACCGCCTGTTACCGATTACAAAATAGTCTTCGGCGAGCCTAACGAAGAAGCAGTAAAGAGATTCATGTGCGATGAGCACGATTTCTCAGAAGAGCGCATAGAAAACGCCCTGAAGCGGCTCAAAGAGAAGAAAGGCGAGCAACGATCGTTGAGCCGATGGATAAAGTAACTAAATACCGCACCCACACGCTCTAGCACATGCCGTGTTATCCATGGAGCTTTGTTTAAAGTTTTGTTGACATGCTGTAAGTAATGTTTCTCCCACATATTGGGTGCCTGCCGTGACAGGAACGTTATATGGATTATATCCAATTATTTTTATGTTACTAACTTGCAAAGAGTCGCAGCCATATGCAGTTCTTAATGTATTACACCCTGATCCGTATGCAGCTGACGCTCCAATCGTATTTATTCCTCCGCTTAGCTGCCCTGCGAAGAACGCAGCGACAACAACAAGAACAAGCACTGCTATCGCAACGATAACAATCATGTTTATCGGCAGTTCAAGACCCTTCATTTAATCACTAATTAATTATGTAGTTAAGTGGTATATATGCTTTTACGGAAAAACATAAAATGTCTTAATTTTACTTCCTGACCGTTATTTCTATTCTGGAGACGTTTATTTTCTCTTTTTCTATTTCAAGCACGTCAGTGCCTATACTTATGTTTGCAACCTTAAGATCTAGGGCAAACTTGTTTCTGACAATTTCAACAACATCAACGGCTTTTGATATTGACTGGCCGCGGGCCTTTATGCGCACTTCGTTCTGGCCTTTGCCAAGCTGGGTAACTACTGCCAATACATAAGACATCGTGGGCTTTTTTCCGACGAATACCATGTTTTCGTCTTTTTCTGTCATGCTAATAAGATAAATTGAAAACTTTAAGAAATATGTTTAGACCGAAGAAAAACGAACCCTCTACCCACTTATGCTTGCTTCGGGCACGTCATGCAGCACTGCTGTATACATTCCAATGACGGTCCAGATTCGCATTTGTCATAGCCGCCGTTGAAGCGTCTTGTAAGTTCATGGCAGGCAGCTTGTATATTTATGGGAATGGGATCACCGGGATTGGTAATAGGGCTGCCGCTTTTTCCAGCACACCTGAAGTCTCTGACCGTATAGGCTCCGCAGGCACTGTTGCGTTTTGCTTCGAGCGCAAACTGGTCCTGTGGCGGACCCGCCTGTGACAAAAAGAATAACAGTAATACAGAAAGAACGAGAATCGCGAGTATAAGATATATTATCGTTTCTATGGTCATTGAAATACCTTTCATATAGATCTACTCTCTATTTGTTTCCAAGATAAAGTGTTCCAAATTATATTATTCCGATTCTTTTCTTGGAACGCTTTAGGTGAAGCAAATTTATAATATACTTATTTCTTATTTGTTTCACATTAAATAAAGATAAATATCGCAAGGACTGGGACGAACTCACGCCACACCTTTAGCAATGTTTTAGCTTAATTCAAAGCCGTTTGGTGTGCAGCTCAGTGTTGCGCCGCTTAGTATGTCAATGCATATGCCCTGCTGCCATATGCTATTCTGTAGTCTCGTGTTAACAGTCAGTGCCTGCGCTGGATCAAGACCTGGTATGTTAACATTGCAGGAAAACAAATAACCGGCGCAACATACCATATCATTGGTGCTTTGCCAGTTGAAAGCAGTTGGTCTTGGCGGATTGGCGGGCTTGGGCCATTCTGTGCAGTCAAGCGCCGGCATGTAGTCTTCCGCAATGTATTCAAGTTTTATCGGACGCTTTACAAACGTATTTGCTGCACCGTTATTGTAATAGTATGCGTTATTTGTTTCTGTATATGTTGCCGTTGCCTTGTAATGCACCACAAGCCCAAGACCCGTTGGTACCACATTGCTAACCGAGTTGTCAGCTGCCCTCATGTCTGTCTGTATGTCAGTTGTTGCGAGAACTCCGGAAGGCACGCGTGCTGTAAGTATAGCATCCACACGCGATTTGACACCGCTCTGATATGAGTCTTTGTCTGGAGCACCCGGCAGGTATTGCGTTACTGGATAGTGCTGTTCATGAGCGTCGCCCAATATCAAAAGATTGGCAACAGCTTCTCTGGCCGCAGCCACCATTTGTCTTAAGGACGTCATGACCTTTATGTTATTTTCTGTTTGCGCATCGATTCGGCCGTCTCCATACACGACAGCTAAGCTCTGGGAAAATTTGGATTCAACGTTGTCATCATTAAGGTCAAGCAAAAAGCTTGCTACAGCTCCGTTATTGCCACTACACACATTTCTTCCTGAATTAAAACTTATGGCAACCCCTCCAACATTATCCATAGGATTTTTAAGGCTTAGAAAATCTTCACACTCAAGTTTCGCCTGAAGATAATCCAGTACATGATTGTCCCTCGGATAGCATATTTGTGGGTTTCTGCCCCAAACATTACCCTTGTTCGTGGCTGGTATGCGCTCTATTGGTCTTCCTTGAGCATCTGTAAGACCATCTCGGTCCTGATTTGGATCACGCCAGTACCAGTAGCCTGCTGGCAACCGGTTGCTGGTATCAATACCGCAGCCTATGCTTTCATCGCCTGTCATAAAGATTGACTGCACCGTGGAGATGAGCCATGTGTTGCCAAGAGAAGCGTTGAACAAAGCGAATGTCGATTTCAGTTTTAGTATCTGACTGGATTCCAGATTCAGTTCTATCGTGCTTTGTACATGGTTGTTTACCATATACAGATAGACACCAAAGAATATCAAGAAAATAATCATGAGCATGATAGTGCCAGCGGTTGTGCCTACGCCCTTGCTGCAGCATGTCGTTGATTTCACTTAACACTCACCTCAAGTATCCCATAATTGAGCTTGTAGAGCAGCGGCACAGACACCTTTACAGCATTTCCAACAGCGATTTGATTTTCCTCTGTTTTTGGAGCGCAGCAGATTGGCGTTGCGCCTGTGCATTCCTGCGTGCCTATGTCTAAGCGGTTCTGTGCGCACGTCCGTCTCTGGAACAGTGGCTTAACACCTTCTGAACAGACACCCCTGCCACCCCCACATGTCACAACCGGATAATTATTAACCGTCGATGCGTAAGCCACCTTATCCTCTTTGCAGCAGCTTTGCCAGAACCAGCAGTTGCCGTTGTCGTTTATTTCTACCCTGCCGACGTCGCATTTGTTGGAGCACCACCCTTCATTATCCGCCCCGCATTTGTATTCGTTGCTGTCTGCATTCATAACTTCCATGTCATTACTTTTTATGGAAATATAATATTCTCTTGTGCCATAGACTTTCATAAAATCCGTCAGGTTCTCCGGCAAATCCGCAGCACCCGCATTCTGCGCCGAGCCTGTTGTTGCTATTTCTATGGCTTGCTCAAACACTTGCCTGTCGCCAAGTTTTGTATGTGCAAGAACTTCTGTGATCAGGTACGGTTTGTTTGCTATTGAAACGAAGTCTATCGAATATGCTGACTGGCTGCTTCCCATCTTCAGAAAAACCTCTATGTAAATAAAAAACACCATCACGACCATCATTATTACTACGACAAGAAGTATCAGCGTCATTCCTATGTCTTCCGGCATTGAAAGACCTTTCATGGTGTTCCCCCCAAACAAAACAAGACTGTTGCCGGTGTGTCATCATACCCGGCGATTAAATCAGTGTTTGCTTTTATGTCGTTGCATGTTGCAAATGAATTCGTAATTGGGTATGCAGTCATCGTGCCTGTTGAAGATGTTGGTGTGAACTGGAAGTCAAGGAAAGGAATATCAGGGAAATATCTGCATTCGTATGGCTCTGATTGGCTGCTGTAGTATCCCTGATAGTAAAGACATACATGCGTTCCAGCTGTGCCGGAGCGCTTGAACACCGAGTTTATTGTCACATATGTTGTGTCATACTTGATAGAAATTTTTTCCTTGAGTGTAAACGCCTTCTTTGCCATGCATGAAATTTTTGTCAAAAAAGAATCAGTGGCAGTTATTGTCATCTTTGCAGGCAGTGCTGTTTCTCCGGATGTGATGCCAACAGGAAATTCATCTGATAGCGATGCCATCCTCTTGTAGCCAGGCACGTATCCGTAGCCCCATTTGTATCCGTCCTGCCAATCGCCGCCAGTTTTCTTGCACTGACAAAAATTATTTCCTATTAGTTCTATGTTGCATCCGCAGTTGCCGTTTATTGTTCCTACGGTGGACATATCTATCGTGCTTGAATCGAGTCCGCAAGCAGAATAGCAGAAATTTATACAATCGCTGCCGCTGCTGCACTCTGTCGGCCCTGCCAGTGATTCAATATCTAGATAATAACCGTAATCGCAGTTTGTGGAATAAAGTTCTATGTTTCTGTTAGGATCCTTATTCTCCGTGTCCGTGAGTTTTTGTGGGTTGAATATTGATTTGTAGTCCGTCAGATTAGGCGAGCTTGTCAGCGAGTCAGACATCTCAATGACAAAGCGCTTCATGCCTTCATCCCTCACATCCACCCTGAATGAAAAAAATATCACCATCATCAGAATCACAAAAAGTATTGCTGGTATCATGCGTATGATGAACATCATTATCCATAACGGATCAAGCTTTGCCATTTTCAATCATCCTGGTTATTGCATCTCATCGGAATCCAATGTCAAGCATTCCATTTTTCCTGAACATTATGTTCATGTTGTTACTGCATACGAAATTACCTGTTTTGATTTTTGTTGATGTTTTGATTATGCTTGAAGTATGTGATTTGCCGCCGCCTGTGGCCTGTGTTAGTGTAATTTTTACAAAATCATCTGTTATTGCGACATTGCATTTCGTATTTGGCATGTCAAACGAGTAAGAAGTTCCGTCAGGCGCTGTCTCCATAAGATTTATGACACTAACAATGCGCTGCGCCTGTAACTGCGCATCGCTTCGTACTGCTTCTTCTATCGCAACCTGCATTGGATTTACTGCGAACGCGACGAACGTAAGTATCAGCGCACCACTGACGAAAACCACCATAAGAGGTTCCATATTAACCAGGCCATCCCCATGCGAGTCTTCTTTCAAGATAGTCTTTCCAGCTCTCTAGTTTGCCCATAGGATAATGTTCCAGGACAACCGCCGATTCAGAGCCCGGCAAAAATGTTGTGCTTTGCTTTATCGGAAAGAACTGGAGGCTATTCGCAACGTATTGCGTGTCCGAGAACCAGCTTTCCTTGTAAGGGTCTGGTGTCCAGCAAAACCCGTCTGTTTTTTCCTCAACTATGACCTGCAGGCAATTGTCGCTATCAGTGAATACAGAATTTTTCGGCTGGCCAAAACTTGATGAAGGTGAAATGACGCCAAATGGTCCGACCTGGTATGTCTGTTCATTGACGCCGAATATTTTTTCCACACATGTATAATGCTTTTGGTTTGTGTCATGCAATTTGCCGTCTGACCTGTATTCGTATATAGGATAGCTGATGAACCGCGTGCAGTCAAGATCCCGGCAGTCAACCTGTTTTATAGTCATAGATTTTATTGAGCATGAGCTTTCGATGTTGAAGTCGCCAACCTTGTATGAAAGGAACGCACCAGCGATGAATTCGCCTACTTTATAGGTCGCTACTCCTGCGCCGCCTAATGCCCCGGCACCTACGGCAGACGGTATGGGGAACGGCAATTTCATAATAAGACCGACAAAGCCTTTTGCAATGCCCCAACCTTTGCTCGCAAGAAATCTCAGAACCGTCGCGAACGTACCGCTTGCTGCGCTCGTTGCTGCTGGTGTCGTATAAAGTGTTGCTGTTGTGCTGGTTGCTGTGGCAAAGTCAGCTAATGCAAATGTTGCAGCCTGGCCAGCGGCTGGTGCTACAGCAACAGTCCCCGGAGCCCATGCTGTACTTGTTGTCGCGGCTGTAAAAACAGCTGCAGGAATTTCACCACTCGCACCTACTGTCCCAACAACCGCGCCTCCCGCACCCAGAACAACCCATCCTGCAGCTACCACAGCAACTGTTATTCCTGCAGCAGCGTATATCGTCTTCCTGTTCCTCGCGTCGTACTTGAGTTCAATATATTTTATGCCGTTGCACTGCTCCATGGGAAACTTGTACACACCGCTTCTTGTTTTCAAGCAAAGCGAGTTCGTCCCGCACGGCATGTATTTTATTGCTGTCTTTTCAAACGGCGTCAGTGCTCTGTAGTTTTTCAGCTCATATGTGTTGTCGCCTACCTCAGGAACTCCATTGGTATCCTTTTTTTTCCAGTCACCATAGTTTGTATATTCATTTTCCCAGCTTCCTGAAGTGGCGCCGCTCGCGGCAGGCGTTGAACTGCCCTGGTCCGTGTAGTAATTTGTTTGAAGTTCTTTATTGAGCACCACGTTGTTTATAATGACGCCTTCAAGATTTTTTGAATCCAATTGCACGCTATTATCATTGGCAACTTTCGCACTCCACTCGCTTCTTATGGTACTCGCGTACTCATTTACATAATCGGAATTTTTGTTGTCGCCGTTAGGCAAAGGAACAACTACTCTGTTCTGCATCCAGTGATATATTTCCCAGCCGGTTGCATCGCCTACAGGAAAAGATTCGTAGTAAAGCACATAATTTGGATCACCATTGCTGCGTATTATCCATATTGGCATTACAGGAACAAGCGAGGCTAGCATCGGAGTGTTTTGTGGCAGGTCAAATTTCATGTTGACGTCGTTTGAAGCAAAGCATGCCTCGTTCATTCCTGCACGAAGCTTCTCGACATTCGCAAATGCAATCTGGTCATACGGATTAATTGTAGACATTACAATTGACACCAGCAGAACCACACCAAGCAGCAGGAATAGAAGGCTCATCATTGTAAATATTATTTCCGATATTGATTGGTCTGACATCAATTACCACTACTTGAAGAGCTTGAATATATTATCTATGCCTGGCGAAACACTGGAAAGCATGGTTAACACTACTACAAAGATAATTAGCATTAATACCAAGCCAACGACAACATATTCTAAACGCATATATACACCTACCCGAATGGCAAGACTATTTTGATTACTCCCAATAACAGCTCTTTATTGTGTTGTATGCCGCCATTAAAATACAAGGTCACGATGATACCTATACCAAGCGCAAGTATGCCCGCAAAAATTTTGACAAGCGTGCTTATTGTTAGTTCCATTTTATCACCTTGCGATGCAGCTCCAGCCCGACAGAACCGAGCTTATCCGACAGTTAGGCATCGCTATCGGGCACTGCGTGCATGCATCCCTGTCATATTTGTTGCAGTCTGTTTCTGACGGGCATGCTTTGCATTCGCTGAACCATACTAAAGGAGACCTCCAGTAGCATCCGTCAGCATTTTTGTCCTTGCACGCAATCTTGTTGTCTATGTTTTCGCATTCTGTCTGCTTGCATTCTGCTTCCATGCTGCTGAAAGCAACATCAAACGACGACAAATAATATGGTGCGCGGCTGTCTAGCATGTCCTTCAGTGTCTGGCCGTTCTTGCCCGCATCCGTTATGACTTCGGGCTTTGCAAGCCATGTTGTGAAGTGAAATATTTGCTTGTCTGAAAGTGTTCCAACTCCATCAAGCGTGAATGTTATTTTTATGTTCTGCGGGCATTCGAACTCCTGGCCGTCTTCCGGCAGTGTGCAGTGTATTTTATTTTCGGCGGTACCTGTATCACCCAGGAAAAGCAGGTTCCTGTAATCCAGCAGCACAATAAAGTCAATCGCTTTTTCTCTGCCCTTATAAAAGAATTTTGGGTTGTTTAGCGTAACTATATAAGCTGCGCTGCCCGGGTTGGTACAATTTACTTTTACAAGATCCTCAATGCTTCCCTGCTTATTAACATTCGTGATGTAGACTTTCCCTGGCTCAAAGTACTGCGATAATTGTCCTGATTTGCCCCATGCAAGCGGATTGAAGCCCATTACAATGGAAGCTCCTATATACATTACTATAAACATCACGATAATATAGAAAATCGTGTCTCGTTCAATCTCACCCTTTGCCATGCATATTAACTTGTTTGGGTTAAATAAATCCTTTTTAATTGACTCTTTTATTGCAATGAATGCAGCTAGTTTAATACTACGACCTTCAGGTCGTTCATATTAAACTGCATTCTTGCAAAAATACTGCGGTCTTTAGCCCGCAGATATTTATTGTCACATTATGGCGGCAGTATTCCAGCATTCAGGTCAAAGCCACCGCCCAGCCGGTCTTGCTTGCAAAGTGCAAGAATTTTCCAAGGATCTGATGTCTGCCTTGTGCAGGTTGTATTTTTCCAGAAGCTCACTGACACAATCTCGCCTGCTTCTGGCCACTCTTCGCCGCCTTCGTAGCTTATATCTGCAACGTTTACTATTTTTGTCGAGCAATCAGGCTTGCCGTTTATCTCCACATGTGCTGTTCCTCCGCACAATTCTATCGATTCTTCACAGTCGCTTCGCTTGCCGTTTGGTGTACAGCCTGTCAGGTAGCTGCTTTTCTTGAATTCACGTTTGCATTCCAGTTCAAATTCTGCGGTGCATGTGAACACGAGCGGATCAATCGTGCTGGATAGACTGGGATCGAAGAAGTAATTGTCGATAGAGTGGCTTGTATCTATGATTACAGAAGCGATCATTGCACCGTCGTCCCTTATAAGTATTCTTGAGCCCTGTTGCAGCTGACCGTTGAAAAATTTCTCGTCTGATGCCAGCATGATTGGCGGCACACCTGTGGTAATTTCAGCTTCCAGTATCGGCTCCGTTACATCTTCTTCAGGCTTGATTGTAAATTTGTCATTTCCATTTGCTTTCGCCCATATGCCCTGACCTTTGAAATTTATTAATGCAATAACATCAACATCACTCGTACGTTCACCTGTTACCCTTATTTGTGGCGTCGCCTTTATCTTGTAGAGATGGGTACTTCCAATAATATCGTGCAAAACTGTCACAGGTCCCCGATTGTTTGGTAGCTGCTCATTCACGACGCTTAAAATAATGGGAGGAGTTAGTTTCTTTGATACGTCTCCGGGAATATCAGAAGCAAGAATTCTCTGGCCAGAGATTGCTACAATTACAGCAACTATCAGACCAATGATAATGTATGGTGCCATCTCTTCTGCCACAATCTCACCTATGGTATTAATCCCAATATTGCATCGAAGGCATTGTAGGCAATGCTATTGCTCGCAGGTCCTGCTTCTGCTCCTATGCTTGCAAAAATCAAAAATAAGATAAATGCAACAAGCAGAACCATGACGATAAGTATCAATAAATTTGTCGCCTCCGCTATACCTTTACGCATTTTTGGAGCATTTTTTACATATGTAGTTTTTGCCTTTTTTCTGCATAAAAACAATGATCCCAGCATTGCCGGTATTTTACCAAATGCTGTCTGCCCTCCTTTCGCGAATTCGGGCGATGTTTCCAACCAGTATCCGAACATGATCGCAGCTGTTATGATTGCCATCAATATCGCAAGTATTATAGCCATCCACATTCCCTTCATACCATCACACCCAATTTTTTATTAGAAAAATAGCCCTTTTCTGTAATCATATTAAATTCATGTAGTTTCCACGGGATTTCCGGTGCCTGGTGGATAGCAGCGCCGCTTATCGCGTCCCCGTTCCTGACAAGCTCAATGCTCGCATTCGCGCTGTTCTGGCCCATTGCTTGAATAAGACTCAATGCCAAAACAATTGCTACAACAAAGACTAGTCCTAATACAAGCCATAAAGTATCGTTTGTGAGCCCTTTTTTTTGCATGCTAGTATTATTTTTGTCCAGCAATTTATAGTTTGGGTAAGTGATACGACAGGGTTGTTTCCAATAAAGGCATGCAAGACGNNGCTCCTGCTGATCATCATTAGTTAAATGGAAACAACCATACGGCAGGAGAAAGATGCGGCAATAAATGGGCGAGAAGCGAATCAACACTTCATCTTACTTATTGCGTTAACGTGTTCTCTATAAGCGGTCCGAACAGCGCCAGCGTAAGGAGCAGGCATACTGTGAATACAATAAACCCGACAACGAGCGAGCGGCCTGTCACGTCCTGACGTCCTATCTTGTCTTCGCCGCTCTCTATTGAGTTGATGAACATCGCAAGTATGAAAGCTGTTTCGATGAGGTAAATGCTGACTATTAATATGAACTCAAATGCGGTTATTTTCACCTGACCGAACTGGGCAAGGAACGGAACATTTATAGACCCGAAATTCGCGACTTTTTTGCCAATCTCCGTAAGTATGCGCATTATTACCACAGCCAATGTTACTACGATGCCTGAAATCAGCGGCGAAAGGAAATAGGACTGGAACTTCAAAGAATTGAGTGTGTCATTTAGCTGGTCCTGCACTTCTTCCTGCGTGTCATGCAGCCCCTTCAGGTAACGAGATATGGATATCATCGCCAGCGACGCTGTTGAAACGCCTTTCTTGGAGGATTCAACAACAGTGCGCATTATGGATTTTATCATCTTTGATGGATAGTATCTTATCGCTCCATATTCCTTGTCAAAGAAAGCTTGTGAGAATGTGAAGCCCAGCATTTTCATGTTTTTCAGCGCACGCGAGAAAAGTTCCTTTATCTTCAGATTTTGTATGCGCGCCATGGAATGCTCTATGGAAACCTCGATAGGAGTTCCGCCAGATATCTGGTTGCCCAGCTGAAACAGCGCTTCTGCAAATTCATTTTCAATCTGGCGTGTTTTTGTTCTGATGCCAAGACGTTGTTTCGATATAAGGATATAATACGAGCCAAAACCAAGCGCTACGCCAAGGCCGATTACGATGGCAGGATATATGCCCTCGAATGTCCCATTGAAAGCAGCGGCAACATTATTTTCATTGACGGCCATGATTATACCAATGGCAATTATCACAACTCCTGTGATGAGTCCAATGGGCCATGCTTTTACATATTTTTTCCCATAGGCAAATTTTCCCTCCGGAGGCACGTCAGGGTTCTCTGATATGTCAATCTTCGAGAAGGTTGTGGGCCGCGTTTCAAGTATGCCAGATATGACAAAGTAAAGTATCAAAGGAAGAATTATGTCATAACCTACGAATAAAATCATGCCGGATACCCCAAGGAAAACAGCTACTATAGGAAATAGCACAAGACCCATGATAGGCAGTATTACGCCGAGCGCATGCACTACCATTACCGGCAACTTTAGGTCCTGGTTAAAGTGACGAGCACGTTCGCGGCTGCCCTGAAGTATTATATTAACGGCTTCATCCAGCAGCACGAGACGTCTGTCGCCTACCTGCTTCAAAGATGTTATCATAATTTCTATGGATTCCACAAAAGGTCTGTTATTCGACCAGCGTTCTGTGTATGCTATAATCGCTTCCTGCATTGAGAGATAGTTCCCAACTTCCACGTCCCAGAGAAGTTTCTTCATTTCATAGCCAAGTATGCCGCCAAGGTTTTCTGCTGAAAATTTGACAGCCGCCTCAAGGTTCGGCACATTCCTCATGTACATTGCAATGTAAAGGACAAGCGTGACTATTTCTGAGCCCGCCTCCGATACATAACGCCGTTTGAGGCGCGCCGGGTAAGTATGAAGATAGTATGTAAAGAACAGAGAAAGGAAAAGAACCACTGCGCCATAGCCAAGAGGAATTCCACTGAAACCCGTTACGACAGAATATCGAATACTTGAATTTACTGGTGTTACGGTCTCATTTACTGACGTTGAAAATATTATAAGTTCATTATAAGCTTTATCATCCACTTCTTGGTGAAATGTAAGGTAAGTTCCGATAAGAATCATTGTGGGAATCATTGTAACCAGTAGAAAAAGTATTGTCAGTGACATTATGCCGCCGGGAGTTGTTTTCAGGTGTGCAAAATCTATGGTCTCCTGTATCTTGCCGCGGCTTTTTTTGTCCGGCTGTATGTTAAGAGTTCTTACAGCAAATCTGGTCGCCTTTTCGTATAGCGTTTGAGGAAGGCTAGCAAAACGTTCTTCCTCCTGGTAAAGCTTGTATTCCCGCGAGACAAGGTTTTTAATCTCCTCCTCACGCCTTTTCTTCATGACCATGTATATACTTGTGCCCCGGTTTAAAAATAGCTATTAATTAATAGTTATGGTAAGTTTTATCATGACGAATCTTAAGGTTCTTGAGAACGAAGTAGAAAAAATAAAAGAGCGAAATAAGCGCGTTGAAGCAGACAAGGCATGGGAAATAAGCTGGACACGACGGATTTTACTCACCTTATTCACATATCTTGCGATTAGTTTATACTTAAGTGCAATCAGAATTCCTGACCCGTGGCTTAATGCTATTGTTCCTGCGATTGGGTTTATGCTTTCAACACTTACGTTGCCATTTTTCAAGAAACTCTGGATAAAACATTGCTACAGGAAATAGCGAATGTCAATGAGCCAAAAATATAATATATTTCTTTGACTACAAGCTACTTTCTTTTCTAAAGAAAGGAGCTTAGCTTAATAGTTCTTCTTAAGCCACTGGAGCCAGCGTTCATAGATGAGCGTTGAGTCCATGGTGCCTGACTCTTCTTTCACATCATTGCTTATCAGGTGGAAATGCGAGTTGGAATTAATAATGTTATTTGCTTCAAGCAGGTCAGGTCTTTTGTTGACATTTGAATAATCAACAAGCGTCTGAAAAATTTTCGCCCGCAGCTTGATGTTGTTCCAGACAGAATCCCAGTTGCCTTTCCATTCGCGAACGCGCAGCGCAATGTCATTGAGCACCTGTGACTCGCCCATCAAAAGAGTCTTCGAAGGTTTTAGCAAATCATCCCTTGCAGAGTATTCCAGAAGGTTTACAAAACCGCCTTCATCCACAGGATCATTCTTCCAGTGTTTTCGGACTTCTGTCATCTCTACGCAGCGGCGGAACGACTTCAGGCCATCCGGTGATTTGAGCATGTTTGCAATAAGTATTATGTCCGTGGCCTTGAAGCTCGTTGGCGGAACGCCAAGGTCATTTACGACACGGTCAAACACACCATAGGCAGAGTCGCCATGAATTGTTCCAGCAACCAGGTTTGCAAGCGCACCTATTCTCATTGCTTCGTATAATGCTAAAGCTTCCTTTGAACGCACTTCACCTATGATAAGACAGGAGTCTCCGAGGCGCAGCGCTGTTCTTAGCGCCTCTTCAGCAGGCAGCTCTGTATCGACATTTGTTATGACAGAACGTGATTTCATGCTTTGTATGTTATAACCAAGATCACGCAGCTGTGCACTCGGGAGCTCGATAGTGTCCTCCAGCGTGATAATTCTCAGCTTGGGCATGATCTGTACCATACACGCTCCGAGCAGCGATGATTTTCCGCTGCTTCGCGTGCCGGCTATCAAAAGTGTACGTGATCCATCTATCAAAAACCAGAGCAGGCCTGCGGAAAACGAGTCAATCATTTTGTTGTTTATGAAAAGCGGCAGTGTCCATGGCTTGTCTCTGTGACGTCGAAATGCAAATCCAAGACCGTCTGGAGAAAGTGTTCTGGTTATCGCTGCAACTCTGGCACGTCCGCCAGGCACGTCTATTTCCGTGTCCAAAACTGGGTTTGCCTCATCCAATGGGCGGCCCGACCTGAGGCGGAAACGTGTTGCCCATGATTCTGCATCTTCCCGGCTTGGAACTATGTTTGTCTCGCATTCCTGGTAAATTCCGTGAAATATGAATATAGGAGCAGAACCTATGGGTGAATTTATCTCTATGTCCTGAATATTTTCGTCCTGAAGAATAAGGTCAAGAATTCCCAGGCCTGCTGTATATCTCGCCAGTATGCTTGCCAGCTCTTCCAGGCGATGCTCATTTATGTCATGGTCAGCTGCAAGGTCCCGCAGCATGTCAAGGCCTATGCGGAAAAGATTCTCCCTTATTCTCTCTGGCTGTTCCAGATCGCTTTCTCTTGGCTCATGCCTTCCAAGGTAGCGGCGCGCTGTGTCCAGCATGGTGTATTCAAACTCATTCAATCTGAATTCCGGAGGTACTATCTGGTACAGTTTCCTTACCTTGCCTGGTATACTGTATATTTCTATGTCCGTGTTGCCAACCTTGTATCTTTCCACCAGTTCTGAGTTGGCGGGCGGCAATGATATGTAACGCGTGTAAATGAAATTAGGCCTTATGGTAGGATGAAATATTTTCCTGTATAGTGACCTGTCTTTGTGCTCAGTGAGTTGCGGCTTTGCGAGCTGGATTAAACGGCAATTATCCAGTATTGCCGCAATGGGAAGAAGCGCACTTGTCATGTAGTGATTGTAACAGTTTTTCTTTATGCCCGCCGCCCGATCAGCCCGTATCCTGCTTTTTCTTATTTCCCTCATGAGATTTTTGTATGCTTCTATAGGGTCGAAGCGGAGGTCATTGAGAAGCCGCTGGAGGAATTTGTAGCGTTCCGGCGCGTCATCCTCACAGCCAGCGATGACCGTGCTCTTTATGGAGATGAGACGCTCTTTCATTATCCGCTCTATGGCCAACGCAATTTCCAGTAGCATTTTAGATTCTGAGAAATCGTATTCATATTCCCGTATGCCGGCAAAGACAATTCTAACAACTTTTTTCAGTTCCATNNCAGTTGACACGCATCTTCTGCGTCTCCTCGTCATACTCGTACTCATAGACCATGGTTACATATTGCCTCAAAGTCTATTAATTGGTTTTCAATCAAGTAGGTTTATGAAACAGAACACAATAATTAAAAGTGCGGGTAGGAAAGGTAAAGGTGTTTTTGCTGCTAAGAGTTTCAAAAAAGGTGATTTAATTTTCCGTAACAAGAAAGGGAGGGTAGTCAACAAAAACGATATATCAAAACTATCAAAGTACGATCAGAAACATCTCAACGAAATAGACAATGAAACTTTTGAGATAATGCAACCACCAGGCGTATTCGTTAATCATTCCTGCGAGCCGAATTCTATACCGAAGGGACAGTCTTTTTTCGCTCTCAAGAGTATTCAAAAATGTGAAGAAATAACTTCTGATTATCGAGTTACTGGTCTATTCAAAAACAAGTGGAAATGCCGCTGTGGTACCAAAAACTGTAAAGGATACATGGTCAGCGATTTCTTTTCCCTAACACCAAAATTGCAGAAGAACTATTTACCATATACATTGAAAGTAATTAGGGAAGAATACAAGCGCAGGCACTCCAAATCTTAAAATAGCTGCCTCAACATTATAGAAGTATGCCAGACCCGACGAATTATAATGTTATCATGCAGGAGCTTGTGCGCCGCAGCAACGAGGACACGCGCCGTCTGCGTGCACTGGAGCAGCGCCTTGACGCGATAGAGAACCGGATTAATACTTTTGAAAGCACCACGCTTGAAAAAAACAAGAAGGCCAACACAAAATTTGCCGAGCTGGATCTCTCCCTGAAAGGTCTAGGGGACGAGATTGCAAAGCTCACCGGCAGCATAGATAAGATAAACAAGCAGGTAAACAAGTTCGCGCGCAAGCAGGATTTGAAAGAGATAGAGCGGATGTTAGATTTGATAAGTCCCATAAGGCAGGAATACGTGACCAAGGATCAGTTAGAGGAAGAATTAAGGACGACGAGTAAGAACTAAGCAAAGGTAAATCTGGTTCTATTGGTTATATTTAGAATTCAAAGAACGCGAGCGCTAGCAAGCCAAATTAGTAATATGTTTTCTTTGAACCCAAGGGACTTTCTTTGCGAAAGAAAGGGGCTTTTAGATTTCTTCTTCGTGCATGGACTGCTTATCCTTCATCTCATGAATCATGTGAGAAAGTGCTTCTATGTTTCTTGTGAGCGAAGGCAGGAACTGCTTGAACGCCTTTTCAAGACCGCCGACACGAGCTTCCATGTCTTCCAGCTGTTCTGAGATGTCAGCCATCCTCGCCTCTATCTCACGCGCAGGCGAGTCTTTTTTATTCTGGTCAATCCTTATTTCAAACTGTTTTATCTCAGCTCTTATGCGGTCAAAATTATCATCTATCTTATTAAGGCGATCATCAAACTTGCGCCATTTGTCATCCACAATGCCTTCTATAAGCTCTTCCAGCATCATTTCCGGCGCCTCGACTTCCTCGTCCGGTAGCTGGGCTTGTGGCTGCGTGAAGTCCGGAGCGAACTCTCTTGGCATGTCAAACACATTATCCTGCGCAGGCGACTCCGTCTCCATGCGGTCCATGGCACGCGGTTTCTCGTCGTCCACGCCTTCCTTGACTGCCCGTAGCATGGCGCCTTCTATGGCCTCGTAGGAATAGCCCTTTGATTTAAGCTGTCTTATTATGTCCTTGTCACTCATGCCTTTTTTTGTCATCTTCTGCACGTCTTCTAAAGGCACTTCTTTGTTATCTTTCGGTTTCTTATGAAATAACATCTTATCAACCCCACTTTCTTATAAACTATTGTCTTTCCCCGTTTATATTTGTGACTAAAGTAAAAACGGGGTTAAATGCCGCGCCATTTACCTTGATCCTAGCAGCCCCCGACTCTTCTCTTACTTAGCGCTGCCTGTGATGAAGTACACAGCTACAGCCATTAATATTATCACGAAAACTATCCCTATGACAGCGTCGCTTACTACGACCGCCGAGCCGCCAACTGCCACAAAAAATATAACCAGTCCTACGGCCGCCAGCAGTATAGCAACAGCTTTGTTGTCAAATAACTTTGATATGTTGCCGCCGGACATTGTTACGAAAAGAATTATGACCAGTATTCCTGCTATTATGACAGCCGCGTATCCGAACAGGTTAACAAAGAAGTTCGCCAGCCACGGACCGCCAAAGCCGATAACGAAAAAAGCCACCACAAGTGAAAGCACGCCGATTATCTTTGGATTTTCAAAGAACTTCGCCTTTGTCAATAGACCATAGACAACGACAAAGACAAATATCCAGGGAAGCAGGAATCCGAAGAAGCCAAGCGCGTTAAGATTTATCACCAGCAGTGAGAATGGATCCATTTATATCACTTCTATTATTTGCGTCAGCGAATATAAAAAGAATCCACAATCAGATTACGGATTCTTTTTATACAGGAATATTACTGTCTAAAGATAATGGTATTCCTCGTATAAAAGTATGTACGCGACAATTGCAAAAATACGCTATTCAGAAACAGCTTTATTTAGAAGCGGGAGCAGATGCAGGCGGCTCTTTTGTAACCAGGTAGACTGCTACTATTATGATTACTATCCAGAAGGCCAGCACAGCAACGTCAGCGCTTACTACAGCATATCCGATAAATGAGCCGGTCGAGCCCAAGAACAGGAATATTCCTATTACTATGACAACTATTACATACAGGATATGCTTGTAGCCTGTGTAGCCAAGCATTGACATGAATAACAGGATTACAAGGATGCCGGCAAGGTATACTGAAGCGCCGCCAAACAGGTTTATGAAAAAGGCTGCTAATTGCGGCCCTGCTGCGCCCGTTACAAAAAAGGCAATAACAAAGGCAAGTGCTATGGAAACTTTAGCATTAACTTTTTCAAAGAGATTTAGTTTCATCAGTAACCCGTAAACAATCGCAAATGTGAAAATCCATGGTAAGAGGAATCCGTAGAACTCTGGTCCCAATATCGATGCAGGATTAAGACTGAAAACCATTTTTTCCAACTCTTTTATTATTTACTGTCAGGTGTTTATATACGTTTTTGTTGATGCTTTTCTTCGAAAAGCACATTACAGGGAAATTACTGGGGTGTTTCTTTTGTCTTGTAAATGAGCCAGAAAAACAAAACAGCTATTATAATTCCAACCCCCCACAACACGCTCTGAGGATCCATGCCAGCCGGCAGGAATGACGTAAGATTCTGGCCAAAGGCAACCATTAGCAGTAAGAGTACAGCAAGGGTTATGATAAGCGGAACCGTGTCGCCGGCTTTGTCGCCTTCCTTCTTTCCAAATATTTTTTTGAGTAGCGCAAAAAAGAAAACGACTATGAGAACCGCGGCGGCTATGGGCATATATTGCTGCATGCCAAGGACAAGCGGCTCGTACATGACCGAGAAGCCAGCTATTGCCAAAGCAAGTAATGCATTGACCTTTTTGTTGAATTCGCCTATCTTGCTGTAAGAAAGCAGGCCAAATATTAACGCAAAAACGAACAGAAATGTAGAAATAAAAGGCATCACTACAGGATCGATTAAACTTATCGCCATAAAATCACTATACGTATTTTTTCATAGGGTTTTTCTTCTTTTCTAAAAAGTTCAACTCATGTTTCAAGTCGCTTATTTCTTTATGAAGCAGTCCAGCTTCATCCCTGGAACCTGTTGCTCTGGCTTCTTTTAATCTCGCTTCTTTCTCAGCTATCTCTGTTTTCACTTCACGCAACCTTACCCAGTCTGTTTCGTTTCGTGAGTACCCTCCGCCTCCGGAATATCCTCCCCCTCGCGAATAAGGGCCTCCACCGCCATGGGACCTGAAGTGGCTGCCCAGGTAGCCAAGCACGCCGAGTATGAATATCAGGAATATGAAGTATGGCCCTGCCAGAAGCGCGAAAAAGGAATAGTAGCCGCCGGCTATTATGAACAGGTATGCGCCCACACCCAGCATAATGCGGAAGTTTCTGTTAGGTATGATGCGGCCTGACATTATGTAGAGCACCATTATTATGAAAATAGTCGGCACGATGAAAAACATTATGAGGTCTCTATAGATGTTGCCTGTAAAAGGCGAGCCTGGATACGCCGTCATGCCCAGCAGTTCAACAAATAGTGATGTGCCGATGTCGTAAGCCATGGCTAACTATTATGTTTAGCTGAATAAAAAGATAATGCGGAAAATTGTAAAACTAGTTTCTGAGAGATCTCATCGCACGCCTTACATTTCTTTCAAGGACATTTGGCATGCCCATCCTGTATTCAGCGCCAGCAACGCGTTCAAGCGGCCTGACTACGCCGTGAAGCTCGTAGTGGTTTCTTCCAGTCAGTTCTTCCAGCAATGCAGAAGCACCTTCATGAAAGGCCACTTCAGGGAAATCTGCAATATCAGGATTTGCCCATACATTTCTACCCATTTGGTATCCGTCCGGATCACCAAATCTTGTTTTCATTTGATATTCTGGCAAAAGCTCCAGGTCAACGCCAGTTCTGTAGAAATCTGATAATACATTTTCACGGGCAAAGGCGCTTATTCTTGGATCTACGTAACCTTCTCTAGAATATCCGCCTTCCTTAGGTTCAGGTTTTGGAGGAGGCTTAGGTTTCCTTTCTCTAGGCGCTTCATAAGAAGCGACCCAGCCAAAATGGTCACCAAGCCATTTCAAACCTTTGTAAATAGGATTATCTACGGTGCCGATTTTTTCAGATACCTTTATCTCAATAGCGCCAGGGCCTTTGCCGTCAAAAATTTCCTTTGAAGAAGGTAGTGCAGCGTACCCTGATTCTGATGTACCATTTCTTCTGAATACGGGCATTTGTAACACCTGCTCTATATATGGACAAGGTGGTATATAAAGATTTTCACTACTTA
>DUFR01000033.1 GCA_013331845.1 Candidatus Aenigmatarchaeota archaeon
TGATAAAATCCGCCTCACAATAGTCAGTTGAGGTGGTTTTATGTATGTCGGTTAACAATTATTTAAGCGCTCAAGCCAAAGAGAAATAATGCTGAATTATATTTCTAATCTAAATTGGTACGATTTAAAAGACACTGAAATTCTATATCTTGATATTGCAGAAATACGAAATTTAATAAATAAAGGAATTGAAAAATCAGGATCCTTGAGCAAATTGTGCCTTAAGATTAATACAGCACAGTTTTACAATATTTTAAAGAACAATGAAGGCATTTCTGTAAAAACTTTAAAGAAGCTCATGATTTATCTCCAAATAGATTTTTGTACTATAAATGGAAAAATACAAGAAATTAGAAAGGGGAATATTTGTTCAATTAAAAACCCAAAATTTCCGATTAGTTTTGATAATAAGCGTTTAGGAGCCCTTGCCGGGCATTTGATGTCTGATGGATGTCTATACTATGATAAGTCAAGGAAAAATCTTATCAGAACCAAATATTACAGCGATGTAAAAGAAGGCATGGATAATTTTATATGTGATATAAATGAAGTTTTTGGAACAGTTCATTTTAATATTATAAATGAAAGAAATTGCCTAACTATAAGAATAGGTAGCGGGGTTGTGGGGGAATTTTTCAGAATTGCAGGTGTAACCATAGGCAAAAAATATGTAATAAACGACCATATGCCTTGGGTTGTTAGTCAAGGATCTAGAGAAACTAAACAACTTTACTTATCAGCTGTATTCGATGACGAGGGTAGTGTTGGAAAAAGCCTCTATCCTTATGTCATTTTGTCAAGAAATATTCATATTAACCTTACAAAAAGAGAAAAGAAAATATTAGAGAATTGCATCGATCCCGTTATGATTAGTCGCTTGTTTCCTACTGGACATCTGACAAAAATAATGAGCATAGGTTTATTGAAACAAACTCTCAAAAGTAAAACCTATAAACGCCTGTTATCTAAAATACTTAATTCGAAGCCAAATGTTCTAATTGATGAATCAAGAATGCTTAAGGAGGACTTTGATATAAATAATTCAGTTTATGTAATTTCACTTGCTAGGACATCTAATGGAAACTATAGTGTAAAATCTTCCCTTGTTATAAGAAATAAAAAGGATATTATAAAATTTTACAAAGAAATAGAGTTTTCATTATCAAGAAAGCGGATAAAATTAAAACAAGCTCTTAATGAAAAAGAGTGGTTACATCATGATGATAGCTTTATACAACACATTAACCAGGAAAAAGCAATTGTTTAAACCAATGAAAGATAGAACCGTGAGCCTATATACATGCGGGCCAAACGAGATTGTTTACTAATCTTGGGCCAACCGTCTATGATTACGCTCACATAGGAAACTTCAGGTCGTTTATTTTTGAGGACCTGCTTAGACGTGTTCTTGAATTGGATGGATTCAAGGTCAGACATGTGATGAATTTCACAGACGTGGGTCACCTTACATCAGATGCCGACAGCGGCGAGGACAAGATGCAGGTCGGCGCACAACGCGAAAAAAAGACGGCTTGGGATATAGCTAATTTCTATATATCAGCCTTCAAAGAAGACATCAAAAAGTTGCATCTAAAGGAGCCGGAAATCTGGCCAAGGGCTACGGAACACATAAATGAAATGATAGAACTTATACAGACGCTGGAGAAAAGAGGATATACCTATGTTACAGAAGATGGCGTTTATTTCGACACAGCCAAGATGAAGGGTTATGGCAGGCTGGCAAAACTTGATGCTAAGGGCTTGAAAGCTGGCGCCAGGGTTGATATTGGCCAGAAGAGACATTCTACAGATTTTGCTTTGTGGAAGTTTTCTCTTGGCCGAAAACGTGATATGGAATGGGATTTCACAACAGAAGTGATTGTTAGCGATGACAGGTTTAAGGAATTAGTAGAAATTTCAAAGAAAAATCCTAATGTACAGATTTTAGAGGTAGAGGATGTCAAATGAGTATGTGCAGAGGTAACTGTGGACATGAGGCATTATATGGGAATTGGTGCAAACGTTTACCTATACACTGTCCGGCTTTAAAGGAAAGATTTAATGAAAAGCGAATTAGAAGGATTTCTGAAACCAAAAAATTGCAGGCGAAACTTGGATTTAACCCTATGCAAAATTCTGAAATTTGTAAAAAGAATCATTCTCCTGAAAGAAATAGAAAAGCATCAGAAAGTTTGAAAAGTTT
This sequence comes from Candidatus Aenigmatarchaeota archaeon, assembly GCA_013331845.1. Classification (GTDB taxonomy): domain Archaea; phylum Aenigmatarchaeota; class Aenigmatarchaeia; order GW2011-AR5; family GW2011-AR5; genus GW2011-AR5; species GW2011-AR5 sp10154u. The sequence continues at coordinate 2,204 of DUFR01000033.1, forward strand.
AGGAAAATTGGGACTATTGCCTCAGCAAACAGAATCACCTGAACTTAAAGAAAAAAGAAGAGTTAATGTGAGTCGTAAGTTAAAACAACTTTATTTAGAAGGTATTCACCCTCGCCAAAGAGAAACCATAGAAAAAAGACGACAACGACTACAAAAAATGGCTGTGAAATTAAGAGAATTGAGTAGTCAAAATAAACTGCCAATACAGAATATGACTAGCCAACAAAAAATTAAATTTGGCAAGAAAATGTCACAAAGTCTGTTGAAAGCAGTTGAAGAAGGCAGACTTAAATTGAATGACTATGGTAAGAGAATTCCATATAACTCTAATGGCAGGGTTTTTACTTTAAGGTCAAACTGGGAAAAAACGACGGCCGAATTCTTGGATAAAAAGGGTATAAATTGGATATATGAACCGTTTAAAGTGAAATATTGGGATAATCAAAGAGAAGTTTATGCATTCACATTTCCAGACTTCTTTTTGCCTGATCTAAACATCATAATAGAAGTCAAAGGTAATGGTGAGTTTAATTCCCAAAAAACTCAGGACAAATTAGACGGAATTAGAAAATCTGGATTCAAAGCACTTATTTTTGGCAAAAAGGAAATTAAACAAATTCGTGAGCGAAATACAAAAAAAATATCAAAACTTATATTTGGTGAAACCGATGAAGAAAATTAAAATAAACTTTAGAGGCTTTCCAGGATGGCACATCGAATGCTCAGCTATGGCAATGAAATACCTTGGCGAAACCATAGACATACACTGCGGCGGCATCGACCACATAGCTGTTCACCACACAAATGAGATAGCCCAAAGCGAGGCTGCTACAGGCAAGAAATTCTCTAATTTTTGGCTGCATAATGAATTCATGCTTGTTGACGGAAAGAAGATGGCCAAATCACTCGGAAATTACTACACATTGAAGAATCTTATGGAAAAAGGATTTTCTCCTGTTGCTTTCCGATATCTTTGCTTGAGCGTTCATTACAGAAGCCAGATGAATTTCACTTTTGAATCTCTACAAGATTCTCAGAATGCCGTAAATAGTATAAACGACTTTGTCTTTCGCCTTGGTGCTGGCAAGGATATTCAAAAAAATAAAAAAATAGAGACAGCTCTGAAAAAGAGTAAGGAAGATTTCATAAAATATATCAACGATGACCTGGACATGCCAAATGCACTTTCGGCTATATTCAAATTGATGAAAACTGTGAACAGGGAGATAGACTCGGGAAAAGCGGATAAAAAGATGCTTCATGCGATCCGTGAGTTTTTTGATGAAATTAACAGCGTACTTGATGTGATACAGGACCAAACAGTGGTGCTTACTCCAGAAGAGAAGAAACTGCTTGAGCTGCGCGAAAGCTTCAGAAAACAGAGGGATTTCAAGGCTGCTGACGAAATACGGACGCAGCTTAAGACAAAGGGTATAGTACTTGAGGACACGCCTGACGGCGTAAGATGGAGAAAAATATGATTAATTTACTAGCTATCAATAGGCCATAATCTTTTCTTGTTTAACATATCATTCACAGGCGGGAATTCAACTTTTCTACCTTGTTTTAACAATACCCTGATTTCGTTCCATGATTTGTACCTGCTTTCGACAACGTCAAATATTGCTCTGAAACTTTCGTCTTCCATGGAATCTATTCCAAGATAATCACAAACTATTTTTGTTTCATAGACGATTCTGGACATTCTTTCCGAAGCAATGCTTGTAAATTTCTTTAAGTAATCCAAAACATCTGGATGATCGCACACGTATCTATCTATGTCTCTGTAAAACTGTTTTATAGGATCTCTTTTATCCAATTGTTTCGTTCGTCGCTTAACCATGCTTAAGAACATAGAATCCAAATATTAAAAGATAACTATGCCGGAACGTTCACGGACAAAACCTGACTGGCAGATAAAAATAGCCAAGGAACGCATAGGTATACTTTTCAGCGAAGCGGCAGAATGCAAAGACAAAAAACTTCAAAAACGTTACATGAAGCTTGCGAAGAAGATAGGAATGCGATATAATGTTCGTTTGGAAGAGAAGAAAAAATTGTTCTGTAAACACTGCTTTTATTATTTTGGGCCTGAAACGAAACGGAGGCTCAAGAACGGAAAAATTGTGATAGAGTGCTCAGGATGCAAAAAGATTACAAGGCATCCGTACAAATAACACACTTATCTAAAGATTCGTTGAAAACTGCCGCCTTTTATGCAAACAATGAATCTTGGATCCCATCTTCTCACAGAAAAGCCGTGGGTACATAAAGAAGATGTGATTCTACAAATAAAATTGAACCAAAAGCAGTTTATATAATAACATATTAAGAAACTGAATATGTCCCATAGAGATCCTTATCATATATCTAGAGTAAGGTACCAAAGACGCGTTGATAGTTATAAGGATCGAGTTGCTGTTATGACTGATGATGATATTGGAATAAAGTTAGCAGACTACAAGGCCGATGTTGGAAGGATTGACATATTTTTAGCTCGTATTGGTCTGATTCGCGAGCCCGCTCATATAGCAGCATATAGACTTGAACTTGATACCAGAAGTCATCGTAAAAAAACAGAATGAGGATTTTCACCTTTTGATAACGTTTAAAAACCTATTCTACTAAGTAAGGTTGATTAATATGACTTCAGCACATGATGTAGATCAGCAGAAACTTGTAGACCACATGTCCTTGCAGCTAAAGGACAAGATAACAATGCCGGAGTGGGCGCGCTTTGTCAAGACCGGAGTATCGCGTGAGCGACAGCCGGAGCATCAGGACTGGTATTATGCCCGTTCTGCCAGTGTTCTTCGCAAGATTTATCTGGACGGGCCTGTCGGCACTGAAAGGCTTCGCACTTATTACGGCGGCCTTCATAGACGCGGCCACAAGCCGGCACACTTTGCAAGGGGCGGCGGCAAGATAATACGCACTATATTACAACAGCTTGAGGGCGCGGGCTATGTCAAGAAAGAGAAGAAAGGGCGTTCGGTCACCCCGGTGGGCCAGAAGTTTGTTGACAGCTGCGCCAAGAACACCAAATAATACTATTTTAAAGCATGCTTGAATAATTTGTTCTGTAGTGATTGGAATGAATGAGGAAGAAATCAAAAAAAAGATGTTACAGCAAAGAATTGCTCAGATGTCATCAGAGCAGGCGCAACAAGCCCAGCAGCAGCAACAGATGGAGGATGTTCTTAAAGCGGTCATGTCGCAGGTTCTTGATTCAAAGGCAAGGGAACGACTTTCCAATCTCAAGATGGTTAAGCCTGAGATTGCCATGCAACTTGAAATGTACCTGGCGCAGCTATTTCAGTCTGGACAACTCAAGGAGCGCATCACGGACGAGCAACTTGTAATCATACTCAAAAAAATCACAGAGAAGCGTGAGACAAAGATAAGACGAAAATAAATAAGGCTTTTTTGCAAGTGAATGACGTACTTCGTACGTCTGCCGGCTGCGAAAATCCTTAAGCCAAAAGAAACATATTACAATTTTGGTTCGCTGGCGCTCGCAAAAGATACACTTTAAATAATTTTGTTCAAAAACGTGTTGCACGAGAAGGTTATCATACATCGTTTACGATGCTGCCAGAAGCGCCGACGATGCTGCAGGAAGATACATGACAATGCGTCACACATCCGAGAATTCAGGAAGGCCATGTGACATACCTGGGAAGTCTTCTTATGCAATGCCGAGATGATAATGGATGCACTTTCCTACAGCCTTGACCGTATTGCGACTTTTTTGCGCAGGCATTGAGAACCTATTCTAAATATGCAGACCAAATTTCAAACCCTTTAATACGTTATGGACCAAGATTAGAGTGATATTTATGGCATCAAGGAAACCTTTCGGCAAGAAAATCAAGCTCATCGCAGCCAGGAAACAGAGTGCGCCGCGCTGGGCAGACATAAAGAAGTTCTCACTTAAGAGGGCGCGTACACGCAGAATACGCGTCACCACAAAACAATGGAGACGAGGCAGGAACAAAGTTTAACCCTTTCTTCTTTAGAAAAGAAGAAATCCCTACTGGAAAGAAGAAAATATTATAATAATTGATTTATATGGCAAAACAAACAGACGCACACGAAACATCAAACGAGAAGATATTCACGATACCGCTGCGCGAAGCTTATAAGAAAGCGCATGACAAGAGAGTGCCATACGCCGCGCGCCTTGTCAAAAGCTACCTGAGGACGCATATGAAGGCTGAAACAGTGAAGATGGGCAAGCACCTTAACGAGGAGCTATGGTCCCGCTGCATTTCCAAGCCGCCACGCCGTGTTCGCGTCAAGGCTTTCAAGGAAGGCGATGTTGTAAAAGCAGAGCTAATGGGATTCGATTATGTTGATTTCAAGGCGCAGCCGAAAAAAGAAAAGAGAGACATGAAGGAAAAGCTGCTGGAAAGACTTGGCCCGAAAGCGCTCAAGAAGGAAGAAGAGGAAAAGAAGATAGAGGGGCAGCAGTCACCGGTAAAGTCAACGCCAGTCGAAAAGCACGAAGTCGGGGAATAGCTAAGGCGAATCTACTGGAGTCAGTTTCTTAGTAATTAACTTCTTAATCTTCCAGAACCTAGTATAATTATGAAGGTGAGGGGAGAGGTCTTCTCTGGAGTCCTCAGGGGAGCACCTCTAATAGAAAAGTATTATCCAAGACTTGTCGGACTGGTTGGATTCAGACCATTCAAAGGAACCATGGATGTTAAACTTGATAGGAATATGGACATAAGGCCCTTCGCCACAAAAACCATGGATCATATTCTTACCGACGGGAGAAAGAAGGTAACTGCTTACCTGGCGCCTGTAAAAATAAAAAAGATTTATCTTGTATACAGCCTTATCGATATACACGACGAGGAACGGCGAATTATTGAAAATGTCGAGGCTTTGAGAAAGAATGCCAAGGCAAAACTTTCCATGGACGATCTGTCTGAGATAGAAGAACCTCTGTATGATTGCTGGGCTGCACAGTTTGAGAACGGGCTTCATGGAAAAGATACGGTCGAACTTATTGCTCCTAACATGATAAAGGAAAAGCTTGACCTTGCTGACGGAGACAAGGTTGAGATAATCTTTGTTGAGACTGCTGTACCAAAGAAGAGGACAAAACTAGTTCGGGGCAAAGTGTTTAAGTAATCTTGTAATTAATTCTAGCAGTGATACGATGAAATTCCTCAGAATAAATTTTGACGGCGATCCTAATGTAGGACTCTATGGTTTTGCGACTGACAAGTATTGTTTTGTAGGCTCGGACAGATATACTTCTAAGATAAAGAATGTTCTTGGCGTCAAAACATATGCGTTTCCCCTGCTTAATATGGATCTTGTAAGAATATTCTGCACTGGCAATTCGAGCGGGATGATTATGCCGCAGGTTATTGAGGATTATGACCCGGTTGCTGAAAAAATAAAAAAGAATGTCCAGACGCTTGTGATAAACAGCAGATATTCTTCTGTAGGAAATCTTGTACTTATGAACGACAATGGCATACTGATTTCACCACTTATCAAAAAACACCTCAGGGAAATAGAGAAATTCTTTGGACTGCGCTGCGAAATCACCACTATAGCCAACATGAACCTTATAGGCAATCTGGGCTTTGCCACGAATAAAGGATGTCTGCTGCATCCGAAAGTCAAGGAACGGGAAAAGAAAGTCATAGAACGCATGCTTGGTGTAGATGCAGACATAACGACGGTTAATTTCGGCTCGCCCTATCCAGGAGCCGGCATAATAGCCAACAGCAACGGTTTTGTCGTGAGCGAGAATTGCAGCGGACCTGAGCTGGGAAGGGTAACGGATGTTCTTGGATTTTTGTAAGTGTTGATGCAGGTTTTATTTATGCGATTGTCTGACAAAGATTTTGCTAAACTCTGGAAAATAAAACCTATGGCATCTTCGGATTCTGTTGTTATTCATAACGGCAAGATTTTACTTATTAAAAGAGCCACCGAGCCTTTCAAAGGCTTCTGGACGCTTCCTGGCGGTATAATGGATTCAGGCGAAACAATAGAACAGACTGCTATTCGTGAAGTCTTAGAAGAGACGGGCGCGAAGGTCAAAATTGAAAAGATGATTGGTGTTTATTCCGGGCCAAAGAGGGACCCGAGAGGTACTAGTTTGAGTGTTGTTTTTCTGATGAAATTCATAAGATTCTCGGGGGTTGCGGATAAAGAAGTTTCAGAAGTTAAATTCTTCCCAATAAATAAGCTTCCTGCGAGAATCGGTTTTGATCACAAGACTATCATAAATGATGCTTTAAAACTATTGCGAAAAGATAAATGTAATTGATAATTATGACAAACCACGAAAAAAAGCGTGAAAAGAAACATGTACATATCGAAGACAAGAATCAATTGCAGGAAAAATATATTGAACTTCAGATTCTTAAGCAGCAGGTTTCCTCGCTTATAGAGCAGAAGCATGCAATAGATGAAAGGGAAAATGAGCTTAATGTTACACTCGCGGCTCTTAGAAAACTTGACACGGTCAACAAAGGCAATGAAATGTGGTCTTCAATCGGCAGCGGCGCTTTCGTGCGTTCGGACATAAAAGATATTGAAAAAGTTCTTGTTGCTATAGGCGCAGGGCTTGTTGTAAAAGAAAGTGTCCCGAAATCTATTGAAATACTTGAACTGAGACTGCACGAGTTTAGCGACATAAATAATGAAGTTGTGCAGCAGATAAACACACTCGTCAGCAGAATGAGCAAGCTTGAGACAGAGTTGCAGAAGATTGCTGGAAAAGAAGAGTAACATCTTTTCTGAGGATGACCACAACGAAAGGTTCTAAAGGCAACCTGCACATTTACTATTGATAATTATGTTTGGTTCACTGAAAAAAAGACTGAAAGAGGCTGTGGAAAAGGTCTCAAAATCAATTTCTAAGGAAGAGCCGCAGCCTAAGCAACTTCCAGAAAAGGAAGAACCTCAAAAAAAGGAAGAGCCTCAGATAAAAGAAGAACCTGCAGCAAATGAAGACTTTATTATAATTGAAGAGCCTCTTACAAAGGAAGAACCTATAACAAAGGAAGAGATTCTTGTAAAAGAAGCCATAAAGAAAGGAGTTCCAATAAAAGAAGTCAAAAAGGAAGAGACTTTAAAAGAAAAGAAGAAACTACCTGAGACAGATGACGAATCTCAAGAGGAATCTCTTTTTGGACCTGAAGACGAGGAGCCCTATAAAGAAAAGGAAGAGGAAATTGACCTTGAAGTTGAGATAGATAAAGAGATAGAGGAACTGGAAGAGATCAAGGAAGAAGTAGCTAAGGAAAGATTATCACCACAGATTGCAGAAAGCGAGATAGAAGTAAAGGAGGCTGAAAAGGAGGAAAAAACCAGCCATGGATTCTCATTTTTCCGGAGAGTATCGGAAAAGAAGCTAAGTGATACTGACATAGAGAAAATACTGAAGGAACTGCACCTTGCTTTGCTGGAGAACGATGTTGCTGTTGAGGTCGCTGATCGTATTTCTACTGACGTAAAGAAAGAGCTTTTGGGCGCCTCTGTAAAGAGGGGCAAGGTTGAAAATACGATAAAAGACGCGCTCAGAAATGCCATGCTTGATGTTATGAAGCAGGACAAAATAGACATGGATGCACTCATAAAGAAAAAAGAAGGACCTTTTACTATAATGATGGTTGGCTTCAATGGAGTTGGAAAGACGACAACCTTAGCGAAGCTTGCAAACAAGCTCAAGAAATATAAGCCTGTTCTCGCCGCAGCAGACACGTTTCGAGCGGCTTCTATCGAGCAGTTGGAGGAACACGGCCGCAGGCTTGACATGCGCGTTATAAAACATGCTTACGGCTCTGACGCGGCTGCTGTAATCTTTGACGCCAAGAAACATGCAGAAGCCAACGGCAGCAAGCTGGTTCTTGCGGATACAGCCGGTCGTTCACATAGCAATGTAAATCTTATGGATGAGTTGAAAAAAGTGGCACGCGTTAACAATCCGGACATGAAAATACTGGTACTTGATTCGATTACAGGAAATGACATATATGACCAGTGCCGTCTCTTCAATGACGCGGTAGGTGTTGATGCAATAATACTTACCAAAGCAGACGTTTATGAAAAGGGCGGTTCAGCACTATCTGCTGCTTTTACATTGAAAAAGCCCATACTTTACATGGGTGTTGGACAGGAATATGGCGACCTTAAGGAATTTGACCCGGAAGAAATTGTGAATAATCTGCTTAAGTAAACAANNACGGACAAAAAAATTCGTACAATAAGCATTTTCAATGTCGCGCTTGCGATTCTTCTTATTATAATGATAGGTTTCGGTATTTTTTTGTTATTGAATCCAACAGAAGCAAAATTTCTTATTTTGCTGACAGGACTTATAGTCCTTGCAGTAATTTATATTATTCACAAACATGTAAAATCCCAAGGCAAAAAGCAAAAGCCGCGTGAAATCATAGCTTCAGAAAAAGTAAAGGTAATATCCTCGTAAGTGAGAGTATTTTTACCTATTTTACTATTTTATTCTACTGCCTCTTCGACAAGCTTCCTGACAGCATCGCGAACAGCCTCGCTACGATTAGGATAAACTCCTTTCTTGACAAGAACTTCTATGTTTCTTATCTGCTTTTCTGTCAGCCTTATCTGGACGGTTTCCATTACCATTTTTACACCTCTATTTTAGTACGCTTCTTGGCAAATGCCTCAATACGTATTTTATATCATCCGATTCTTTTGGTTTGTCATATGACAGGGCAGAGACATATGCAATAGTAGACAAAAGTATTAAACTGCTTGCCAAGAGGGTTTTGTACTTCATCTACGACACCATTACCTACTGAACGTGCTTCACACGTCTTCCATTGACTATACAGTCACTGTACGGTAGTACTACAATCGGAGCCTTTATAAAGCTTTTAACTACGTTAAAGTTACGAAAAATCATGGCATTACGCAAGTGATTTTATTGTAATTCCATAAAAACGTCTTGAAAGTATAAAAGCCTCCAGATCAAAAAATAATGATGCCTAAAAAAGTGCTTATTGCCTTTGGCTCGCCTTCTGACGTGAAATCTATTCCTGATTTTCCGAGAGAAGCTGACACGGAATATTACCGTTCAGTTGCTTCTGCCCATAGGACACCTGATGTTGTTGAACGGCACAGAGATTACTGCAAATGGGATGGAATAATCGCAGGCGCTGGCATGTGCAATGCTCTGAAGGATGCTTATCTTTCTCATGCCGATATCGCCACGGTTCTTGTAGCACTGCCTATGGATGACAAAGCTACGCGCGGTGTTTCTTCTATGTTATCATCCAGCGAAACACCGCCAGGATACCCAATTGGAATGATAGGCCTTGGGAATTTGCCAGCAGCTGTTAAATTTGTTAATTATGCACTGCAACCGCACAAGAAAGTTAGCTTGCACACCAGAGGTACAACTGTAGAACCAGACAAGACTATAGATGACACTGCGAAAATGCTCAAGAGGCTTGGTGTAGAATACCAGTTCCCTACTCAAGTAGAACCAGATACCTTGAATTTATTGGCTTACGATAACCCATTGAATTTTGCTATTAGCTGACAATGTTTCTATTATTTGCACTTGTAACATGCCAGCTGAACTTCGCAGGGACGGGCGATTTGACCTTGCATGGCTCGGTCTTTACCTTGATGGTGTAAACAAACATGATAGCTATGTTCATGTGGGTATTGCCAATGGCGGCAACCTGGGCCTCTATGCAGCAAAGATAGTTGCACGCCATGATCTTGATGTCAGAGGTCGCATAGCTGACCTTATAGTCGGAGGACGGGAAAAATATAATGATTTTAGGGCTGTTCAACAGCTTTAGGAGGAATTTAATATGGGAAGCGTAAAAGATCTTGAAGTAAGAAGAAAACCTACGGAAATAATGATGGGTGACGGAGTATTTCATTTTTCTGACAGATATTCTGTCTTTGACTGGGGCGAAATGCCTGATCATATCAAGAACAAAGGCGCGGCACTCTGCGCGATGTCAGCATATTTTTTCGAGCAACTTGGAAAAAGAGATATTGTTACACACTACAGAGGAGTAAACACGGGCGATAAATATGGTCCTTTGGATGATACGAAGGAAGCGCCTACAAAGATGCGTGTTGGACTTGCGAGAGTAATAAAGCCAACAGCTGTTGTTGCTGAAGATGGAGAAGTAACATACGATTATACACCTGTGAGAGATGCGCCAGGCAATTTAGTTATACCTATTGAGGTTATTTACAGGAATTCGCTTCCAAAAGGCAGCTCTGTTTTTCGCAGATTGAAGGAAGGAACACTGACTCTTGAAGAGATGGGACTTTCTGCAATGCCTGTTGAGGGCCAACGATTGTCAGCGCCTTTTGTGGATGGCAGCACAAAGTATGAGGAATTTGACAGATATCCTGGCTGGATGGCTCTCCAATATCTTGCAGGCTTGGATAATGACGAAGTAAGAAATCTCCAAGCAGCGGTTTTGAAAGGCAACGAAGTCATAACAGAAGGAATGAGCAGGGCTGGATTTTTCAATGAGGATGGCAAGTTAGAATTTGTCTTTACACCAACCAGAACCCTTATGGTGGGCGACACGCTTGGCACTCTGGATGAATGCAGGATAACGTATAATGGCGTTGATGTAAACAAACAAATACCAAGAGACTGGTATGCCTACTCGCAGCCGGAATGGAAGAACGAGATAGACGTGGCAAAAAAAGTTAACAAAAAAGACTGGAAATCCCGCGTTACATCACAACCAGAACCGCTGCTGCCTGCACTGAAAAACGTAATGGAAGCGCTGTATGCTTCAGTTGCCAATAGGGTACTCGGCAGAGATTTGTTTCCAGGCGTAGTTCCTGTCGATAAGATTCTTGCAGAATATCAAAGGTTTAGGGACGCGGAGATGAAATAATGGGAGAAACACAACCAAGAAAATCCAATGTTCATATGATAAGAGATGCACCGCTGCTTCTTGAGGGACGTTACGGTACCAGAGAAATGTGTGACATCTGGGGAAACGATGCACATACATACGTGGCTGTTATGCAGGCCCAGGTAGAAGGTCTTCCTGTACTTAATCAACTTTCTCCTGGTTTAATCCCTGAAAAATATATTGATGCTTTGCGACAAACAGCAAACTTGGATTCAGTTGACTCTGCACATGTTCGTGAGCTGGAAGCAAGCGGAAGTCATGATGTGGTTGCGATAAATACGGCCTGGGGGGAAGCTGCCGATAAAATAACACCGGGTGCTTCTTCAGTAACTAATTTTTTGAGAACCAGCGCTGATAGTACGGAGACAGCCAAGGCCATGCGCTGTAAAAAATCTTTTGAAGTACTTGCTGAGTCTGTAGAAAATTTAAGAGATATTGCACTTGAAAAATCTTTAGAGTGGATGGACGATCCTTACATGGATCAGACACATTTTTATGATGCACTACCTACAGTGGCGGGCAGACCTTTTAGCTTCTATGCAGAGATGCTTCAATCTGATCTGGATTTCGTTGCATTTGTTTATACTAATTCACTTTTTGCTAAATGGGCTGATGCCACAGGAAATCATCATTCGGCTACGACTGTAGGAATAAATGGTATGAGACTTCAGGATGATTATGCAAAACACCTTGGTTTACGTTGTATGACAGCGCCAGCACAACTGCCGGGTCGAGAATATAATGCAGATATAATGTAT